>JAXDLD010000664.1:0-6742 GCA_034666805.1 Acidobacteriota bacterium | reverse complement strand
CGCCGCCGGCCACGTCGTCGAGAAGGCCTGCAAGCCCTTCGGCATCAAGCCGCCGATCTTCCCCCGCCGGGTCGACTGGTACCGCCAGAACCGCGCCTTCAAGATCGACAAGGCGAGAAAGGATCTCGGCTACGAGCCCAAGGTGGGGATCGAAGAAGGCCTGCGGCGGACGGCGGAGTGGTACCGGAAGGAAGGGTATATCTAACCGGGGCGCCACCTTTCGCGCCAATAGAAACCGGCGTCGTCATAGTGGTACCCGGCCGCCCTCAGGAGCCGCCAGATCTGGCCGTGGCCGACGTCGACCGGCCGCAGGATGGCATCCGGATGGTCGTGCGCCAATAGATACGTGTAATCCCATTTCACATGCCCGGGTGTAAAGCGTTCATAGTTCTCGGGCTCGAGGGGGAGCGTGGGGGGCAGACGCGCGACGTGCCGGTCGTTGTAGCCCAACAGGTCCACCATCTGATAATCGCTAAAGTAGGCGGGAATTCCGGCGCAAGCGGTCGCCACGACGCCGGTGGGACCGAGGAGGGCCTCTAGTTTGCGCAGCTCGCGAAAGAGGTCCGCGTAGCTGTCGACCAGGAGCGGCGGCCGGGCGACCGCCAGGTCCAGCCAGTTGTCGACGGGCCTGGCGGCGAGCCAGAGCCCGTCCGCGGTCCCCAGGGCGAGAACGGTCATCCCGGCGGCGAAGCGGCGCCCGCCGCGGCTGCCCATCCGGCCCATGACCACGGCGATCAAGGCGTTGAGCAAAATGAAGACCTGCGGCATGACGTAGACCACGAAGCGGTTGGCCCGCACGTTGAGCGGCATTTCCCAGGCGTCGCCTCCCACGTAGACGCTGTAGGCGCAGATCACCAGGAAGAGCGCGGCGGGCAGCAGGAGCCGCCGGCGCAGCTCGCGATCGGGTGGGTACCGCACGAGAATGGCGACGCCGGCGGCGACGAACGCCAGCAGCAGAAGGTGATCCGAAAACGATTCCCACAGGGCCCGGGTGCCGCGGAGCAGCCGGACCTCGAAAGAGACCTGGTACAGCTTGAGATAATAGGTGTTGGGCAGGACGTCCCGAAAGTACCACCAGCGGAAGGCGCTGTAGCCGGCGGCGGCAACGGCGAAGACCGCCGCCCCTTGCAACCAGCGGGCGCGCTGCCGGGGCTGCCGCAGCCCGCCGTTCCAGATCACGTAGACTTGCACCACCGAGACCATCAGCAGCATGTCCATGCGCAGCAGGTAGGCGGCGGCCCCGAGCGCGAGGAGCTCCCGGTGCCGGTCCGCCCCGTGGAAGACGATCTCGAGCGCGAGAAGCACCGAGGCCGTGGTCAAGAGTGCCTGGAGGCCGCTCTCCATGCCCATCAGGGACCAGTAGCAGAGGGGGTAGTAGAAGGCGGTGAGGAGCGCCGCCGGCAGCCAGGGGCGGGACGTCTGATCGTTCGAGAAAAAGCGGAGCACCAGCCGCCGCACGAGGACGACGTGGAGGACGAGGATCACGAGCGAGAGCAGTTGGACCAGCAGGCTGCGATAGCGGAGCTCCAGGGGCAGCGCGTTGACCGGGACCATCAGGGCGGTCCATAGGGGATGGGTGAATCCCTCGACCGGCTCGCCGGCGCGGGCCCAGTTGAGACCGTGGCCCTCGATCAGGTTGCGGGCGTAGGTCATCGAGATCATGGCGTCTTCGAACAGGCAGAAGATCCGCTTGCCCGCGAGGACGAAAGACGACCTGTAGATGAACCAGCCCGACCAGGCGACCATCGACGCCAGGAGCAGCCAGAGGCCGGTCGGCGGCGGGTGGTCCTCGCGATCGGCCGCGCTCTCCGCCATCACAACCCTTTCGCCGCCCGCTTTTCGCGGAGCCAGAAATCACCCTCGGCCACGTGCCGGTAGCCCACCGCGGCGAGCCGTCGCGAGCGATCGCCCGGACCGCCGTCGAGGATGGCATCGGGGTGATAGCGCTCCAGGACATAGGGATCATCCGACTTGACTCGGCCGGGCGCGTACTCCATGAAATCTTCGGGCCGGAGCGGGATGGAAGGGGGCAGGCGTGCGATATGACGCTCGTTGCCGCCGAGGAGGTCGATCATCTGATACTCGGAGAAGTAGGCGGGAATGCCGGCGGTGCTCGTGGCCACGATGCCGGATGGGCCGATCGAGCCTTGCAGCTTGCGCAACCGGGCGTAGAGCTCGGCCTCTCCCTTCACCTCTGGCGGTGGAAGCGCGGCGAGCAGCGCCATCCAGTTCCCGCCGACGTCCGCAGCGAGCCAGAGCCCATCGGCGACGGTCAGGGCGAGGATCGTGGCGAGCGTCACGAAGAAACGTCGCGCGAGGTCGTCGTCCGGCTGCCGCGCCGCGATCCAGCCCGCCACCTGGTTGATCAGTGCATTGAAGAGGACGAACACCAGCGGCATGACATAGACGACGAAGCGATTGGCCCGCAGTCGCAGATCGAGGTTCCCGGCATCGCCGCCCCTGTAGACGCTGAAAGCGCAGGCGATCAGGAACAGGCTGGCCGGCAGCGCCATGCGTCCGGCCAGGCCGTCGGCGTCGTGACGATATCGCGCCAGCAGCGCGAGGCCGATGCCGACCGCGGCCAGCACCAGCAGGTGTTCCGAAACCATCGTCCCGAGCAGGAAGACGCCGCGCATCAGCCGCAGCTCGAGCGGTATCCGATAGAGCTCCAGGTAGTAGGTATTGGAGAGCACGTCTTTGAAGTACAGCCAGCGAAAGGCGCTGTAGCCGGCGACTGTGGCGGCGAGGCCCGCCAGGCCCTGGCCCCAGTGCACGCGCTGCCTCCGCTCGTGGAGCCCGCCTTTGGCAAGGACATAGACCTGAATCGCGGCGACGATCGGCAGCATGTCGCTGCGCAGCAGGCAGGCGGCAGCCCCCAGGAGCAGCAGCTCGCGATGCCGGTCTTGGCCGCGGTGGACGATGTCGAGCGCCAAGAGCACCGAGGCCGTGGTCAGCAGCGCTTGCAGGCCGCTTTCCATGCCGAAAAGGGCCCAGTGATTCAACGGGTAGTAGAAGGCGGTCAGCAGCGCCGCGGGCATCCAGTGGCGCGCGCTAAGGGTCGAGAAGAACCGTAGCGTCAGCCGCCGAACGAGGAGCACGTTGGCGACGAGAATGGCGAGCGACAGGAGCTGAACCAGCAGGCCGCGGTCGCGGAGCGCGAGGGGAAGGGCGTTGACCGGGATCAGGAGGGCGGTCCACAGCGGACTGGTGAACCCTTCGACCGGCGCGCCGGCTCGCGCCCAGTTGAGCCCGTGGCCTTCGACCAGGTTTCTGGCGTAGGTCATCGCGACCATGGCATCTTCGAAGAGGCAGAAGACCCGCCTGCCCGCGAAGACGAAAGAGGTCCGCCAGATGAACCACCCCGACCACGCCACCATGCAGGCGAGGAGCGGGAGGAGGCCGGTATGGGTGTCTGTCCAGAGCTTAAATTTTTCGCCCAGGCAGCGCATCCTCATAAGCGGCTTTCAAGACAGGGTCTAGCGTCCAATCGTTAAACAACCTCGCGATACCGCGGTTACTGAGAACGTGCTCCAAGGTAGCATTCACAATACACTCTCTCAATGAAGGGTCCGCGTCCTGGTAGAGTGCCGCCAGCCACTCCTTCACCTCGCGGACAACGTCCTGGTGACCCTGTTTCCAGAGGTCCTCTAGCCAATTCGCGAGATCCCATCCAGCAGAATAGCGCGAAGATGCCCAATCTGATACCGGGTCCTCCCGAAAGCACCTCTCGTAATACTTGAGTAGGAATAACTTGTATTCTTCAAGGGTGAGCGGAGGGACAATGCCGCGATAAAACCGCGGCTTCATGATGAAGCTATAAGCCGCGCCCATTACTTCAATGTCACTGCTGGACAGCCAATGCCTTACTTGGTCAACCGGGATAGTGGCCGCAGCGGTATTGATCGTCTCCATCGCTGCGGTGATTTCGATCAAGGTCGTCATAGTTAGGGCACTGCGAGGTTCTCTGGGAATGTCCACCAGAGCGGCGGGGGGGCAGAAAGCAGTAATCGGACACAACGATAGGTTAAATAGCCGGCTCCCGCCTTAACGAGTATTCCCTGCACCTCCTTGCACGCTTTGCAATCTTTTAGGACATTGCATTTCTGTGCGTACATCGCCTCACACTTAGCCTTCTGCACCCATAGCTGGGCAATCTCTGTCGCATGGCGGTTCCCGCCACGTGGACGCGGAACACTTCTGTCCCAGCCGGTGTGAGAGTTGATCATTTTGTCGAGGACCCAGAGTTTTCCGAGCAGCTCCGAGCAGGTATCACCAGCATCGCAGGATGTCTTGACACCAGATGGAGGATGATAGGGACCGCCCGGTTTCGAGCCACTCTCCCCGGTTGGGTCCACGTAGGAAAGGGGATTTTCCTCTGCATATCCGAAGAGGTCCGTACCAGCGGCGATGTTCAACGGGAACTCCAGCAGTCCCAGCGGATCCGCCTGCGTGTACCGTCCCCATTCCCCCCGGTACCACCGGTGCACGTTGTAGCTCCGGTCGGTCACCCCGTTCGCCTCGAGCCCGAGTTGCTCCGCCTCCTGCCCGGGCAGCCGGAGCGGCTGATGCTTGTCGTACGACCGCAGCGCGTAGATCGTCCCGAACGGCTCGTACTCCGCCCGCCAGACGATCCCCTGCTGCGCGCTGGTCTGGAGGATCGGTGTCCCCAGGTGATCGGTGAAGGTCCAGGCGGTCGTGCCGGTGGCATCCACCTGGGCGACCGGATGGCCGTTCCACCAGACGTACTCGCTGGCGATCAGCGGATGCGCGTTCGCCGTCAGCTCCGTCTCGGCGAGGAGGTTCAGCTCTGGCGTGTAGAGGAAGAATTGCCGGGTACCGGTGGCGATCGCGGGGAGAGCCGCGCTCTCGACGAGCTTCCCGGCCGGTGGCTTCCGGGCCGCCGCCTTGGAGAACAGCCTGGCCCCGTCCTCGATCACCGCCACCACCGTTCCGAAGCCCGGGTGTCCGGGGTCCGGGCCGTAGGACGAGCCTGGGTCGACTTGCAGGACCACCGTGGCTGCGATGTTGCCGTAAATCGTCGCGCCGCTCTTGGCGATGCTCGTCGAGACGATCGCCCCGATGTAGGTCCCGATCGTCGCCGGCGGCGAGCTGTTGCCCGGCTTCGCGGTCCAGCAGCCGGCGTCGAGTGGGGGGGTACCGGTCGAGTGGGCGGTCGGCTCGCAGGGGACGATCGGGCTCGCCTTGGGGATCGCGAAGCCTTTGAAGCTGGGATTGGCCGCGTAGTCGCCGCCGGTGACCTGCTGGGCCCACTGGCTGCCCCAGAAGTTGACCCTCTGCCCGGCGGCAAGGCCCGGGGAGTTGCCGCCCCAGATCACGAAGGAGCTCGCCTGATAGACGAGGACCGGCGCCGTGGCGTGCGCGGGTCGGCGGTAGGCGTCCCCCGCGAAGGTGATGGCGATCGCAGCCGCGCCGGCGGGCTGGGCGGCGGGTACGGTCAAGCTCGCCGTGGCCGTGCCGTCCGCTCCCGTCGTGGCGGTGACGGTTGCCGAGCCGAAGGTGAAGCTCACGGGCTCGCCGGGGATCGGGGTCCCGTCCTCTCCATCCGTCAAGCGCGCGGTCACCGTCTGCGCCTGGCCGTTGGCGAGCGCGGGCTTGCCGGTATAGACGAGGGCGGTGTCGTCGCGGAGGACGGGCAGGAGCAGGGAGGCCGAGGAGCCGGCGAAACCGCCGCCCCCCGCGAAGGTCAAGGTAAGCGAAACGGTGCCGGGGAGCACGGCGGGCGCCAGAGTTGTCGTCGCCGTACCGTCCGCACCGGTCACCGCGGAGACCGTCTGGTTTCCCGACCCGCCAACGTCGAAGGTGACCGTCTGCCCCGTGACAGGACGCCCCGTGGCGCTCTCGAGCAGGCGTGCGGAGAGGAGCATGGGATCACTGTACTCTCCCACCGCGGCGCCCGTATAGACCAGGGTCGTCGCCGTCGCCGTCCAGGTGACCGTCGCCAGGTTGGAGACGCCGCCCGGCGTCAAGGCCTGCAGGGTGTCGGTGCCCTGGCCGCTCCCGGTGAGGGTGAAGGAGGCCTGGCCCGAAGCGTCGGTCGCCCCCTGGCCGGTCCTCCCCGCATCGGGGCCGTTCACCACCCGGAAGGTTACGGGGGCGTTCGCCACCGGCCGGCGTGCGCCGTCGGTCAGGGTGGCGGTGACGGTGGCGGTACTCCCCAGGGGGTAGGTCGCGGTGAGCGGCGCGAGCGTCAGGGATTGCGGCGAGCCCCAGGTCGTCGTCACCGCGTTCGAGGCGAGGGTGCCGCCCCCCTCGAGCGTGAGGTCGGCTTCCAGGGTGTCCGTCCCCGCGGTCTTCGAGGTGAAGGAGAAGACGGTCCTGCCGTCCGCTCCGGTCGTCCCCTGGCCCGTTTTTCCGGCGTCGGGGCCGGCGGTCACCCGGAAGGACACGGTGAGGTCGGGCACCGGCTGGCCGGCGTTGTCCGTCGCTGCGAGCGTCGCGTTGTAGGGCGTGCCGAGGCCCTGGCTCGCGGTCCCCGGCGAGAGCGCCAGGTGGACGGCCGGCAGCCAGTTGACGGTCACCGTGTTCGACAGCAAGCCGGTGAAAGTGACGTTGAAGAGCGTCGCCCGGACCGTGTCGAGCCCCGCCTGGGTGCCGGTGTAGGTGAACCGGGCGATCCCGTTGGCGTCGGTCCGGCTCTCCACGCTCTGCGGGTGTGGGCCGGAGAGGACCGTAAAGCGGACGAGCGCGTTCTCCACCTCGCCGCCGCCGGCAATGGTCGCCA
>JAXDLD010000663.1:0-17772 GCA_034666805.1 Acidobacteriota bacterium | reverse complement strand
CTCCGGCTGGCTCATGGTGGCGGCCGAGACGCGCGGGCCGCTCTTGCCGTCGGCGGAAGTGAGGGAGAAGAGCGCCGGCGTGCCGATCACGATGCGATCCATCGAGCCGTCCACCAGAATCCCCTGGCTCGGCCGGACCATCACCTTCGCCGTGGCCTGGAACGAGAGGAGGCTCAGGCCGCTGTTGAGGAAGAACCCCTGTTCGAAGCGCAGGGCGCCGATCGAGGTGGTGTTGGGGACGATGTAGATCTGTGGCTCCAGCGAGACCTGGATGCCGGTGCCGGTCTTCGCGATCTGGTAGTGGAGCATGGTGGTCATGTCGGTGAGGAACCACTCCTGACCGGGCTTGGAGACGACGAAAAGGACCTGCGACGAGCTGCTCGGCACCTTGGCGTGCGGCGCGAACGCGGCCGAGATGACGTCGAGTTGCCGGCTGTCCAGCGCCTTGGCGAGCGACGCCGCCACGGTGAAGGTGCCGGTGCCCACCAACGCCACCTTGGGCAGGACGGCGTCGACGCTCGAAGGCAGCACCGACCCCGCCAGCGTGTCGACCACATCCTTGAGCGAGAGATCGCTGACCGAGCCCGCCACCATGCTGCGCGAGGGATCGGTGCTGTCGAAGAAGATCGCGAGCGAGGACTCGAAGCGATCGACGGCGATCTCGGCGGCGATCCCGAGGCTCGGCAGGCCCTCCCAATCGATGCCCACGACGATGGCCAGGTTGGAGAGCGTGACGCCGAGGAATTGGACCGAGCCCAGCATCGACCCCGAAATGAAGGCGCCGTTGGGCACGAAGAGCAGCACCACATCGAAGCGACACGGCTGGCCCTGGATGTTGGCCTGGAGCGTGCCGAGGAGGAAGAGGCTCACCTGGCCGGCCGTCATCTGCAGGCCGAAGCGGCAGCTGAAGGGGTGACCCTGGAGAGTGGTGTCGTAGCTGACGTAGAGGCGGCTGTCGGCGGCCGGGTCCTTGCCCACCTGGAGGGTGACGCCCAGTGTGGGGTTGAGCCCGAGCAGCTTGCCGAGGAGAGCCTGCTGGCGCGACGAGGTGTCGATCGTCCACCGGGCATGGATGTTGAGCCCGGCGATCACGCCCCCCGCGGGTAGCTGGAGGTTGTCGGAGCGGATCGTCGGAGTGTCGAAGGCGGCGAGGCCCGGCAGCTGGAAGGCAGGATCGGCGAACGAGGCGACGACGACGAGGATCTCGTCGAGGTGAAAGACGTCCTCGAAGGGCTTGAGCGCGGAAAGGCCCGGGAGGCCGGAGATCCGCAGGCCCTGAAGATCGATCCCCGCCGCGAATCCCCAGGCGCCCGCGCCCACGCGCCGCGCCTCGAACGCCACGGTGCCGAGACCGGCCATGGTGGTGGCGTAGAGGAAGACGAGATCGTTGCCCGATTTCTGGATGAGGACGGAGCCGTCGGTGAGCGCGAAGTCGAACCCCCCGGGCAGAGCGACGCTCTGGCGGGTGAGCGCCGAGCCGAGCTGCAGGAGGCCGACGTCGGGGAGCTGCCCGCGCAGCACGAAGTCGCCGGGGGACTGGTAAGAGAATCCGAGGGTCAGATCGGAACCGAGCGCGATCACGCCGCTAAAAGTCCCGCTCGTGGCGCCGGCCTTGGGGTGCTGGGCGACCAGTCGAAGGTTCGCGAGGGTGAGCGGGACCGGGCCGAGATCGATAGTCCATGGCGGCCGCTCGGCGAGCACCGCGGCGACGGCGTAGGAGCCGTCCTTGCTCATCTCGAATTGCAGCTCGTTGATCGTCAGCGCCGGCGCGGCGGGCAGGCCGACGGCCTGCGTCAGCGTGGCGAGCGGCAGGGTGGCGCTGCCGGTGAGCCGGCCGGAGGCGACGACCTCGGGCAGGGCGAGCACGACGTCGAAGGGCGCGCCCAGGAAGGTCGCGCTGCCCCCGAGCTCGACCGAGACGGCGCGATCCGTTCCGAAGGGCGACACCACGCTGAAGCTCACGGTGAGCTGGCGTAGAGCGAGGCCGGGGAGGACCTGGGTGTTGATCCCCGGCAGGCCGAGGGTGACGGCGGCGGCGTTGAGCGACAGGCTATTGTCCAGGTAGAGCGTCATCCCCAGGAGGGAGAGCTTGCCGAGCGCCGTGACCGCCTTGGCGAGATCCGCGGGGAGGTAGCCGACGAGGTCGGTGCCGCCGGCCAGGTCGGCGAGCTGGGTGAGCGCCCCCACCGTGACGCCCTCGAACTGCCCGAAGAGCATCGGGCTCCCCCCGGTGAGCCCCAGGACGGTCATGTCGAGAGCGAGCTTGGCGCTCGGCACCACGAGCTTGGCCGTCGCCGCGAGGATGGGATTGAACGACGGGTTGGCCGTCGCCCACGCCCGGGTCGGCGGGCAGTAGAGGCGCAGCCCCACGTTATGGAGGCGGAGCGCTTTGCCGAACGTCTGGTCGATGCCGAGATCGGCGGTGAGCTGGATTCCCGGGATCGGCTCGGGGAGCTGCCAGGGAAACTTGAGGAGCGGCATCTGCGGCATGGGCAGCGTCGCCTGCGTGGGCAGCGGGAGGACGATGGGACCATAGACCAGGACCGGGTGACCGCCGCTGACCATGCTCCCGAGCAGGCCCAGGAGCCCGGTCGGGGAGCACTTGGCCACGAAGTTGAGCCCGGCCGCCAAGGGGGCGCCCGTGGTCGCGTCGATGGGGTGCGCGGCGCTCGCGAGCACGAGCTGCGCATCGGAGAGCGAGAGGCGATCGAGCAGGTTGGGACCGGGCGCCGCCGCGGTGCCCGAGGCGGTCTTCGGCGACGCGAGCCCCGCGAGAAAGGGCGGTAGCTCGGGGAAGCTCTTGCTGAACAGCCAGGAGGTCGCGGTCGGCGTGCCCTCGATCAGGTCGAAGTAGACGACCAGGCTGATGCCCGCGCTCTCCGGCGTCGCGATGGCCGTCACGTTCATGTTGCTCACATGGAGCAACGACGCCGTGCCGGTGACGGTGACGGTGCTGCCGAGGACACGGCGCACGGCGCCCTGGATGACGATGGGCGCGCCGTTGGTCAGCCGCACGAGCTGATCGGCGAGGACGGTGCCGGCGGCGGAGTGCCCGTCGAGAGTGACCATGGTCCCCCGGAGGGGCAGGATGGAAGAGATATCCGGCGGAGTCATCGATCGAAAGTCTCCTGGAGAATCCGTGCGCGCGAGAAAAGGGGAAGCAGCAGTTTAGCACAACAGACGAAACAGACGCGGTGACCCCTCTTGTCGTCGCGAGAGGAGGCGTGATAATCTTAAGGTTTACTAAGGTTTATACGGAAATTACGGGAGCCAGGTGCCATGACGCTCGTCTTTCACCAGAATATGAGGGATTTTGGCGGCGGCGCCGCCTGGCGGAACACCAACTTCGGACTCGCCTTCACCGCGATCAACGGCGTCACCGGCGCGCTCTACGTGGTCGCCGGCTTCACGGAGGTCATGAACGGCGCGACCTCCCGGCCGGTGCTCGCCGGCCTGGCGGCCCAGCTCGACCCCGGCTTGACCCGGCTCGCGGTCATCGAGACGGGGTGCACGGTCGGCGGTCAGCGCGAGTTCGTGGGGATCGCCTGGGATCCGGCGCCCCTCACCGCTCAGTACTTCGGCCTCGCGTACTGGAACTCGATGAACAAGGCGTGGCAGGTCGTCAACAACCCGATGCCCGCGGCCGCGACCTTTACGGCAAACCTGCCGAACAGTCTGCAGTTCGGCGCCGACGCCCGCGGCCTCGCCTACATCGCGGGTGTGTGGGGCGGCAATACTTACATCTTCGGCTTCCTCCACGAGATGTACAACATCCGGGAGCGCGGCCTCCTGCTCGAAGCCCTCGCGTTCATCGTGAAGAACATCCGGCAGAGGATCGGCGGGGGGTACGCCGCGGCCCTCGCCATTATCGGCGGCGACATCAACGTGGCACCGCAGGATCGAGAGTACGTGCGGCCGGTGGCGCTCCGCATCGCCGCCGCGCAGACCGCCGCCGGGCCACCCATCGTGTGGACCAACACTACCGCCGCCAACCCGTACGACTGGTGGGTGGTGAGCTCCAACATCGCAGGGAGGCACGCGGACGTCGCGGTCCGGACGCAGACGCGGACCTACGCCGCCGGGATGACGCCGCGGCCGACCGACGGAGCCAACGTCGCCCCCTCCGACCACGGGGGAATCACCATCGACACGTGAGGCGCGCGGCCTCTTTCCGCACCTTCCTCTTCCAGTGTAGTGGGTCAGAATTTCGAAGCTCGGGACTTCGAGCGGTCCTCAGAGACACCGCTACCTCACCCTCCCGGCGGGTCATCCCGAGCGCAGCGGCATAAGGACCCATCTGTAGGAACGCACTACACCAGCTCAGGCGGGCTTGGTCGCCAAGACGGCGAAGAACTCGTGTGGATTGACGAGGCGGCCGGCGAGCCGCTTGGTCGACTTCTCCGCCGCGTCCACCTCGCGCATGGAGATCACCCGGACATCGGTGAAGCCGGCTGCCGCGATCAGCCGCGGCATGGCCTGGCGGTTGCCCGGCCGCATGAGGGGGAGGTCCCGCTCGAAGCTCCGGTCGTACCCCTGCCGGAGCTTGCGGGTCGCCGCCCATGGGTTCTTCCCGCGGGTGACGGCGATCAGCAGATGGCCGAGGAAGCGCTTGAGGCGGTAGACGAAGCGGTCGTCGAACCAATCGGCATCGATGACTACCAGCCGGCCGCCAGGCTTGAGTAGCCGCTGCCAATCGGCGACGGCCTGTTCGGGGCGAGGCAGGGTCCACAGGACGTTGCGGTTGACCAGGATGTCGTAGATCCCGTCTCCTTCCAGCACCGTCTCGGCATCGCCGACCGCGAAGGTCGCGGCGAGCCCGCGCGCGAGGGCGTTGCTCCGCGCCTGGGCCACCATGCCCGGGGAGAGGTCCAGACCGTGGCAGTCGTGCCCCAGCTCGGCCAAGAGCAGGGCGAGGAAGCCGGTGCCGGTGCCGACGTCCAGGATGCGCTGTCTCTCCGTTCCCGTCACCTGGCGGAGAAAGGCGAGCCAGGCCTGCTTCTGGCGCTCGGTCCGCACCCCCTGCTCGCGCTCGAAGCCCGCGCTGCGCCCGTCCCAGTAGCTGGCGATCGTCTGTTTGAGGCTGATCGCAAGAGTCATCCCTCTATCCTACGCTAGCAGGGCTGGCAAGGTTGCTCCACCGCCGGGCAGGCCGTCTCGGCCATGAGCCGATCGATCAGGTCCCACACCTCGTCGCTCTCCAGCCGCTCGCGGATCCGCGGCAGGGCCAGCACCCGGTCCACGAGGCTCCGCTGCTCGCGGTCCTGCCGCATGGCCTCGGCGTAGGGCAGGTTGGTGAAGGAGATCAGGGAGTAGAGGGGGGTGTAGCGGTCGGGGTACCGTTCGTTGATCCGCCGCTCGATCTCCTTGCGGAGCAGGAACTCGGGGTCGCCCACCTTGTCGCGCAGCTCGCTGAAATGCTCGAGCGCCAGGTCGGCGATCGCCTCGGCGTTGGGCAGCCTCTGTTTTTCGTACTCCTCGAAGGCGGCGAGCCAGGTGCCGCTCGCCCGCAGGCAGTCGTAGAGCACCGAGCAGTCCTCGAAGCCGGAGTTGGCCCCCTGCCCGTAGGAGGGGACGATGGCGTGGGCGGAATCGCCGATCAGCGCCACCCGGTCGCGGAAGGTCCAGGGCAAGCAGCGGATGGTGACCATCGCGGCCTCCGGACGGCCGAAGAAGTCCTCGACCAGGGTGGGCATCAACGGCAGCGCGTCGGGGAAAGCCGACCGGAACAGGGCGAGAAGGTCCTCGCGGGTGCGGATCGAGGCGAACGACGGCTCCCCGGTATAGGGCATGTGGAGCGAGAAGGTGAAGCTCCGGTCGAGATTGGGGAAGCCGATCAGCATGTAGTGGCCGCGCGGCCAGATGTGGATCGCGCCGCCGTCGATCACCCAGTCGCCGGCCGGCGAGGCCGGGACGTGGAGCTCCTTGTACGCCTGGTCCAGATACTCCTGGGAGTAGTTGAACCGTGGCATCCGCTGGAGCTGCTGCCGCACCGCCGAGAAGGCCCCGTCGGCGCCGAAGAGGCGGTCCGGCCGCCGCTTCGAGATCTCGCCCGAGAGGGTGCTCTGGAAGGTGACCTCCGGCTGCGTCAGATCCACTTCCAGGCACTTCTCCGCGAAGCTGCAGGAGACCCCGGGCTGGGCGAGCGCCATGTTCAAGAGCACCTGGTTCAGGTCCCGCCGCGACACCGAGTAGAGCGCCTCCCGCCGGTTGCCATAGGGCTGGTGCTCGATCTCGCCCGCCGGCGAGTGGATCACCCGGCCATAGCAGGGCACGGAGATCGCCCGCACGAGGTCGCCGGCGCCCACGCGGTCGAGCGCCGTGAAGCCACGCTCGCAGATCGTCAAGTTGATCGAGCGGAAGGAGGGCGCCCGGGGCGACCGCGGGTCCGGGTTCCTGTCGACCATCTCGACCTGATGGCCCAGCTTCGCCAGGTAGATGGAAAGCAGCGAGCCCACCAGACCGGCGCCCACGACGAGGATCGATTCCCTGTCTCTCTTGTCGGACATCTCTACTCTTTCCTTGGGAGCTCGACGGCCCGCGCCAGCTCGGAGAGGCGCCGCGCGGGGTGGTTCGCCGCCTCGCGCAGCAGGATGGCGAGCTCCGCGAGCAGCGCCCCGGCCTCGGCCGGAGTGAGGAGCTCCGCCTTGTAGCCGAGGTCGAGCCGTATCCCCTGCTCGTACTCGCGGGCGTAGAAGGTGAGGTCGAACTCGGAGCCGACCTCGCCGGTCAGCAGGGGTTGCACCGCGAGGCCGCCCGCCCGGATCGGCTCGGGGTGTCCGGTGCCGCCGGTCGGCATGTTGAAGAAGACGCGGACCCAGGGGGTGGAGCCGGGGTCGCGGTCCGGCGCCAGCTCCTCGGCCAGCCGCTCGAAGGGCACGTGGCGGTGGGCGAAGGCGCCGAGCGCGGTGCCGCGCACGCGTTCGAGGAGGTCGGAGAAGGGCGGATCGCCGGCGAGATCGGTACGCAGAGGCAGGAGGTTTAAAAGAACCCCCACCAGGTCCGCGGTCTCGGGCCGGCCGCGGAGCGCCATCGGCGTGCCGACGACGAGGTCCTCCTCGCCGGTGTGACGGTAGAGGAGCGCCAGAAGGCCGGCGAGGATCGTCATGAAGAGCGTCGCCCGCTGGGTTTGAGCGAAGGTCTTGAGCATGTGGGCGAAGCTGGGATCGAGATCGTAGCTGCTCCGGCCGGCGGGGGCGAGCGGCCGGGCCGGCCAGCCGAGCCCCTCGGCGGGGGCGCCGGCGAGGTGCCGCCGCCACCAGTCGAGCTCGGAGTCGAGGGCCCCGCTCGCGACCTGGTCCCGCTGCCAGCAGGCGAAGTCGCCCGCCTGCAAAACGGCGGGGAAGAGAAACGGCCGGCCGCCGGCGAACGCCTCGTAGGCGGTCGCCAGATCGCGTCCGAAGACGGCGAGCGACCAGCCGTCGATGACGATGTGGTGAACGCCGAGGATCAGGGCGTGCTCGCCGGGGCCGGTGCGCAAGAGGAGGGTCCGCACGAGCGGACCGCGCGCGAGGTCGAAGGGCGCGGCGACCAGCTCCGAGACGAGATGCAGCGCTTCGGCGTCCCGGCGGGCGAGATCGGCGAGCGCCGAGAGGTCGGCGAGCGCCAGCGGTGGCAGGAGGTCCGGCGTGACGACCGCGACCACCCCGCCCTCCCGGGCTTCGAACCGGGTGTGCAGGCCCTCGTGGCGCTCGACGACCGCCCGCACGCTCGCCGCCAGGGCCCGCAGGTCGAGCTCGCCGGCGAAGCTCACCCCGTGGTAGACGTTGTGGTCGGCGCTCCCGGGGTGGCGGGCGGCGAAGTGCCAGAGCCGCTCCTGGGCGAAGGAGAGCGGTCCCGGACCGCCCTCCGGCCGCGGCGGGATCGCCGGGGCCGCCTCGGCCGCGGGGTCGGGCGCCGCCAGGCCGGCCCGCAGCCGCTTCTCGAAGAGCGCGCGCTGGGCCGGCGTGAGCCGCGAGCGCCGGCCCTCGAGGTCGCCGGCCTTCGGGGACGGACCGCTCATGCCGATCCCAAACGGGCGAGCATCACGTCGACCCCTAGGACGAAGGGAGCCGATCCAGCTTCTGAAAAGGAGACGAAATCGGCGAAGCCGTGAGCGCGAAGCGCCTCGCCCCAGAGCTGGGAGGTGAGCAGGGGGTGGAGGGGGCGCAGGGCATAGTCCTCGAAGTGGTCGAACCCGGGCAGGAAGCCCATCGAGAAGTTGAACTTGCGTTGGAAGCGGGTCTCCTCCAGAAGGAGCAGGACCCCGCCCGGCGCGAGCAGGCGGCGGACGTGGGCGAGGGTCTCCGCGATGTTGCGGGTGGCGTGCAGCACGTGCGCCGCGACGATCCAGTCGAAGCTCGCCGCAGGGTAGCCCTGGGGCTCGGGGGCCTTCTCGATGTCGAGCTCGCGGTAGCGGACGAACGGGAACTCGGCGAACTTCTTGCGGCCGAGGTCGAGGAAGAACTTCGAGACGTCGGTGAAGACGAAGGTCGTCCGCTCCGCGGGGAGGAGGGGCAGGAGCGAGGCGGTCGTTCCCCCGGTCCCGGCGCCGATCTCCAGGATGCGCAGGCGCCGTCCCGCGGGGAGCGCCTGGACCTGGTTGGCGAGGAGCACATCGGAAATGCCGTTGCAGTAGCGGAAGATCGCCAGCTCCCGGTAGCTCGCCTCGACCGTGCTCGAAGACCCTTCGGGGAGGAAGAATTCGAGCGGATGGCTCTTGCCGGTGAGCACCTCGGGCAGCTTCTCGCGGATGTAGGCCTGCTGCTCCGCGCTCGCCAGCTCGACCAAGGCGGCAGGCGGCAGCGGCTCCCTGGAGACGTAGACCTCCCCCCGCGGCTCCAGGATGCCGTCCTCGGCGAGAGTGGCGAACCAGCGGCGAAGCACCTTGCGGTGCTTGGGGAGGACGCCCAGGTCCCGGATCAGACCGTCGATCGTGCGCTCCTCGCCGGCCTGGCGGAAGGCGCCGAGGCTCGCTAGAGCGATGCAGACGAAACCGGTCGAGACCTGGTCCAGGCGCGGCTCGCGGGCGGCGTCGGCCAGGAGGTCCGGCTCCTGGGCGAGCCGCCGCGCCTCGCGCTCGCCCAGGTCGACCAGGTCGCGCCAGAGCTCGTCGCCGACCAGGCGCGCCGGACCCGCCCCAACCTTCCCAACATCCCCGGCGGCGCCGGCATCCCCGGCATGGAGGAGGTCCGCGGTCAGCTCGTCCGAGCGGACCCCCGGCGCCTCGGCCGGGCGTGGCGCCGCCGGACCGGCAGGGTGGGCATCGGCCGCGATCCCCCGCAGCCGTTTTTCGAGCAGCGCGCGCTTCTCCGGCGAGAGCTTGGAGCGGCGGCCTTCGATGTCCGTCATAGCTGCTCCTTGGCTTCTTCGTCCGACAGCTCTTCGATCTGCGCCAGGATCAGGTCCTCGACGAGCTCGGCCAGCTCGGCCACGGTGGGCGCGTCGAAGAAGCTCCGCACCTGGAGCTCGACACCCATGGCCTTACGGATGCGGAAAACCGCCCGGATGGCCATCAGCGAATCGCCGCCGAGCTCGAAGAAGTCGTCGTCAATCCCCAGCTTCTCGATCCCCAGCGCCTCGCCGCAGATCGTGGCGAGCGCCGCCTCGACCTCGGTTCGCGGGGCCACGTACTCGCCCCGCTTCGCCGCCGGCTCGGCGTCTGGAGCGGGGAGGGCCCGGCGGTCGACCTTGCCGTTGGCGGTGAGCGGCAGGGCGTCGAGGAAGACGAAACTCGTCGGGATCATGTAGTCGGGGAGGAAGTGGCGCAGCCGGCTGCGCAGCTCCGCCGGGTCCGGGCGAGCGGCCTGTAGCGCTCCCTCTTCGGCGACGAGATAGGCGACCAAGCGTTTCTCGCCCGGTCCCCCGCCCTCGCGGGCCAGGACCACCGCCTCGCGCACCGCCGGGTGCCGGGTGAGGGCGAGCTCGATCTCGCCCAGCTCGACCCGGTAGCCGCGGATCTTGACCTGGGAATCCTCCCGGCCGAGGAACTCGATGTCCCCCCCGGGAAGGTAACGGCCGAGGTCGCCGGTCCGGTAGAGGCGCTCGGCGGTCTGCGGGTGGAGGAGGAAGCTCGCGGCCGTCTTCTCCGGGTCGCGCCAGTAGCCCTTGGCGAGGCCGATGCCGCCGATGTAGAGGTCCCCGGGCACCCAGGTCGGGCGCGGCGCGAGCGCGGGATCGAGGACATGGAAGGTCTGGTTGACCATCGGCTTGCCGTAGGGGATGCTCCGCGCCGCCTCGCCGACCGTGCCGATCGGATGGAGGATCGACCAGATCGAGGCTTCCGTCGCGCCGCCCAGGCTCACCAGCTCAGGAGGATGCGGGGAGAGCCCGCGGATGCGGCCGGGGAGCGAGACCGGGATCCAGTCGCCGGAGAGCATCACCAGGCGCAGGCTGGCGGGGAGCGGCCGCCCCTGGTCCGCCAAATAATCGACGAGGATCTCCATCAGGGCCGGGACCGTATTCCAGACCGACACCCCCCCACTCTCCAGGCGCTCCGCCCAGTGCTCCGGGTCGCGCGTCTGGGAGGCCTGGGGATAGACCACGGCGCCACCGGCCGCCAGGGTGCCGAAGAGGTCGTAGACGGAGAGGTCGAAGGAGAGCGAAGAGAGGGCGAGAACCCGGTCCTCCGGGCCGACGCCGAAGCGCTGGTTGATGTCGGCGATCGTGTTGACCGCGCCGCGGTGATCGATCATCACCCCCTTGGGACGGCCGGTGGAGCCGGAGGTGAAGATCACGTAGGCGAGGTCTTCCGGCCCCTGCGCCGGAACGATGGGCGCGGGGTCCGGACCTTCGGGCTCCGCCTCCTCCACTTGCAGCCGGCGGACCTGCTCGGGCCAGCCTTCCGCGACCAGGCGCTCGTCGAGCCAGGGCTGGGTGACCGCAATCGCCACCTCGCCGTTCTCCAGGAGGTAGCGGCGGCGCTCCGCGGGGAGATCGGGATCGACCGGCAGGTAGGCCGCGCCGGACCACAGGATGCCGAGGGTCGCGACCGCCTGCTCCCAGCCCTTCTCCATGACCACCGCGATCAGGGTGTTGGGCCGGGCCCCGAGCGCGCGGAGCTCGTGGGCGAGCGCCAGGGCCCGCCGGTGGAGCTCGCGGTAGCTCAAAGTGCGGCCAGGGGCGACGAGGGCCGGCCGCTCGCTCGGCGGCGCCACCAGGGTGTGCAGGAGGCCCGCGGGGACCGGCGCGGCCACGGCGTTGGCCGCCGCCTGCTCGGCGAGCTCCCCCGCCGGCACGAGGTTGAAATGGCTCTGGCTCCAGGACTCCTCTTCCGCCGCCAGGCGCTCCAGGAGACCGCGGTAGGCGCCGAACATGGCGTCGATCAGCCCCGCCGGGAAGAGGTCCTCGACGACGTCCCAGTTGAAGTTAATGGCGCCCTTCACCTCGACCACCTGGTGGTCGATCCAGACTTGGGGGGTCTGGCTGATCTGGAAGGGACGCTCCTCGGCATCGGCATCGGCGACATCGGCGGCGTCGGCGGCGGGCTCCTCGCCCGGCTGGGGGTGCGGCGCCAGGTTGAGCGTGCTGGTGAAGACGACCGGCATGAACCCGCGGGCGAGCCCGCCCTGGCTCCGCGCCATCTCGCGCAGCACCCGGACGCCGCTCACGTAGCGGTGGTCGAGGTCCTCCCAGAGCCGCTCCTGGATCCGCCGGGCGCGAACCGCGAAGGGGGCGGGGGCGGAGTTGTCGATCGCTAAGAGGGTGAGCGAGGTGAAGTCGCCGACCACGTCGTTGACCTGGCGGTGGAGCGGCAGGCGGTTGAAGAGGGTGAGGTTCAAGGTGAACCGCGGGCTCTTGCTCCAGGCCGTCAGCACTTCGGCGAAGGCGGCGAGCAGCACCGCCGAGGGGGTCAGCCCGGCGCGGGCGCCGCGCTCCTTCAAGAGCCGCCAGGCGGTGCGCGGCAGGCGTGCCGCGTGGCGCACGAAACGCGGGCGGCCGAGGGCGCTGGGGCTCATGGCGAGCGGCAGGTCGGGGGCGGGTGGCAGGTCGGCGAGGCGGCCTTGCCAGTAGGCGAGGGCGCGGGCGAAGGGCTTTTCCTGCTCGAAGGCGATCGTCGCCAGCACGTAGTCGCGGAAGGAGAGCTCGAGCGGCGGCAGCTCGGCCTCGGGGCTCTGGTAGAACCGGGCGAGGTCGCGGGTCAGGATATGCCAGCTCCAGGCGTCGCCGATCAGGTAGTCGAAGCTGATGTGCAGGCGGATGCGGTCGTCTTCAACGAGGGAGGCGGCGACCTCGAAGAGCGGCCAGCGGTCACTGGGGAGGACCTGGTGCGACATGCGGCGGCGGACCGCCGAGAGCCCCTCGGCCCGTTCCGCCGCGGAGCTCCGCCGCAGATCCAGGATGGCGATCTCGTAGGGCGGCACCCGCTCGAGGATCTGCTGCTGGCCGTCCGCCAGGACGATCGCCCGCAGCATGTCGTGGCGGTCGATCAGCCGGCGCCAGGCGTGAGCGGTGCGTGAGAGGTCCACCCCCCGGGTGTCGACCTCCATGTAGGTGTGGGTTGCCACCTCCCCCAGCTCGAAGGCGCCGCTCCTCCCGATCCAATAGGCCTGCTGCACGTCGGTCAACGGGAAGGGCTCGTGGCGGTGGGCCGGGTCGGGGACGAGGACCGGCAGCGCCGCCGGTTCCATGAGGGCCGCCGTCCCCTGCTCGCGCTGGCGGCGCAGCGCCGCCGCCATGCCGGAGACCGAAGGCGCCTCAAAGAGAGTCTTGAGCGCCAGGTCGGTGGCGAAGGTGGCGCGCACCTCGGAGGTGATCTGGGTGGCGAGCAGGGAATGGCCGCCCAGCTCATAGAAGTCGTCGTAGGCACCCACTCCGGCGATGCCCAGGGCGCGCTCCCAGATAGCGGCGAGCGCGCGCTCGACTTCATCGGCCGGCGGTGCATAGGCGGTCGCCAGCTCGGGCCGCGCGTGCCGGCCCGCGGCGACCGGAGCGGACGCGAGACCACCGCCGGCCGCGGGCTCCGCGGCGGCCGGAGCGCCGCTCTCGAAGCGCTTCAAGGGCGAGTGCTTCCCCGGCTCCAGCCAGAAACGGCGGCGCTCGAAGGGGTAGGTGGGCAGCTCGACCCGGTGGCGAAGCTCGCCGGTGTGATACCCCGGCCAGCCGATCCGCACCCCGGCCAGCCAGAGCCGGGCGACCGCGTCCGCCAGGAGGTCGGCGTCGCCGCTGCCGTCCTGCGGCCGGCGGAGGGAGGCCACGACCACCCGTTCGGCGCCCGCCGCGGGGTGCTGCCGGACGAGAGTGCCGAGCGTCCGCCCCGGCCCCACTTCGACGAGAACCCGGGAGCGGTCCCCGAGGAGCTCCCCCGCCCCGGCGGCGAAGCGCACGGTCTCGCGCAGGTGGCGCACCCAGTAGTCTGGATCGGTCGCCTGGGCGGCGTCGATCCAGGTGCCCGTGAGGTTCGAGAGGAAGGGTATCTGAGGCGGCGCGAGCCGGACCTTCCGCACCTCGGCCGCGAACGCGGGAAGGATGGGGGCCATCATGGCGGAGTGGAAGGCGTGCGAGGTGTGGAGCCGGCTGCAGTCGACCCCCTCCTCTCCCAGCTTGCGGGCGAGGGTCTCGACCGCCTCGGCCGGGCCCGAGACGACGGAGAAGCCCGGCCCGTTGACTGCCGCCAGCGACAGCGCGTCGCCGAGCTGATCCCGCACCTCTTCTTCCGGCCGTGGCACCGCCAGCATGGCGCCCGCCGGGAGGCCCTGCATCAGCCGCCCCCGCGCCGCGACGAGGGCGAGGGCGTCGTCCAGGGAGAAGACCCCCGAAAGGCAGGCCGCCACGTATTCGCCGATGCTGTGGCCGAGCATCGCCGCCGGCCGGACACCCCACTCCTGCCACAGCAGGGCGAGCGCGTACTCGACGGCGAACAGCGCGGGCTGGGCGAGGTCCGTCTGCGCGAGCCGGAGCGCGCTCTCCTCGGCCGCCTCGGGCGCCTCGGGCGCGGGGTAGAGCACCGTCCGGATGTCGAGGCCGAGGTGAGGGACGAGCAGGCGCGCGCATTCATCGAGCGCGCGGCGGAAGGCCGGCTCCGCATCGTAGAGCTCGCGGCCCATGCCCACGTGCTGCGTCCCCTGTCCGGGGAAGAGGAAGGCGACCGGGCGGTCACGCGCCTCCTGGATGAGGGACAGCACCCGGTGCGGATCGCGGGCGCGGAGCGCCGCCACCGCGTCGGCGCGATCGCGGCAGACGAGGGCGCGGCGGTGACCGAAGACCTTGCGACCCACCTGGGTGGTGTAGGCGACGTCGGCCAGCGCCTGCTCCGGGTGCTCCTCCAGATGCCGGACGAGGTTGTCGGTGGCCGTCTCCAGGGCGCTCGGCGTGCGCGCCGACAGGAGCAGGAGCTGGTGGGCGCGCGAGGCGCCGGACGGAACGCGGGACGGCGCCTCTTCGAGGACCGCGTGGGCGTTGGTGCCGCCGATGCCGAAGGAGCTGACACCGGCCCGCCGGGGGGTTCCGTTCGCCTTCCACTCGGCGAGCCGGGTGTTGACGTAGAACGGGCTCGCCGCGAAATCGATCTCGGGATTCGGCTCCTCGAAGTGCAGGCTGGGCGGGATCTGCCGGTGGGAGAGCGCCAGCACGGTCTTGATCAGGCCGGCGATCCCGGAAGCGGAGTCCAGATGGCCGATGTTCGTCTTCACCGAGCCGATGGCGCAGCGCTCCCCAGCGTCCCTGTCGACGGCGAAGGCCTTGCTGAGCGCGGCGATCTCGATCGGATCCCCCAGGGTCGTCCCGGTGCCGTGGGCCTCGACGTAGCCGATCGTCTCGCCGTCGACCTCCGCCGCCGCCAGGGCCTCGGAGATCACCGCCACCTGCCCCTCGACGCTGGGGGCGGTGAAGCCGACCTTGGCCGCCCCGTCGTTGTTGACCGCCGAGCCGCGGATCACGGCGAGGATGGGATCGCCGTCCGCGACGGCCTCGGCCAGGCGCTTCAGCACCACCACTCCGGCGCCGCTGCCGAACACCGTGCCCTGCGCCTTGCGATCGAAGGCGCGGCAATGGCCGTCGGGAGAGGCGATCCCCCCTTCCTGGTAGCGATAGCCGACCTGCTGCGGCACCCGTACCGAGACCCCGCCGGCGAGCGCCAGGTCGGACTGGTAGTCCTGCAGGCTCTGGCAGGCGAGGTGGACGGCGACCAGCGAAGTCGAGCAGGCGGTCTGGACGCTGATGCTGGGACCTTTGAGGTTCAGCTTGTAGGAGGTCCGCGGCGCCAGGTAGTCCTTGTCGGCCCCGATCATGATCTGGAAGGGCGCCACGGTGCGCACCAGCTCGGGGTTGCTGAGGACGTTGTTGAGCAGGTAGGTGCTCATGCCCGTCCCGCCGAAGACCCCGATCGCCCCGGGGAAGGTGTCGGGGTCGCAGCCGGCCCGCTCCAGGGCCTGCCAGCAGCATTCGAGGAAGATGCGCTGCTGGGGGTCGGCGATCTCCGCCTCCCGCGGGTTGAAATCGAAGAAGGCGGCGTCGAAGAGGTCGATGTCGTCGAGCACCGCGCTGGCGCGGACGTAGTCGGGATCCTCGAGGAGCTCGGGCGAGACCCCCGCGGCGGCGAGCTCGTCGGCGGTGATGGGACGAATCGACTCGACGCCGCTCCGCAGGTTTTCCCAGAACTGCTCCAGGTCGGCGGCGCCGGGGAAGCGGCAGGCCATGCCGACGATGGCGATGGAGAGGTCCGGGGCTGATGAATCGCTCATAGGGGATCAGGGCTCCTGAGGTTCGTGTTCGGTCCGGGAACGGCGCCGCGCGGCCTCGCGCCGCTTCGCCCCCCGCTCCTGCCCGCGCTGGCGTGAGACCGGCGTCTCCTCGCCGCGCTCCAGGAAGCGGGCGAGGGCGCCGATCGTCGGATGCTCGAACAGGGCGACCAGCGGGAGCTCCCTCCCGAAGGCCGCCTTGAGACGGTGATAGACCCGGATGGCCAGCAACGAGTGGCCCCCCGAATCGAAGAAGTTGTCGTGGATGCTCACCCGGTCGAGCCCGAGCAGCTCCTGCCAGATGGCGGCGATCTTCCGCTCGGCCTCGGACCGCGGCTCCTCCATGACGGCCGCCGCGCTCCAAGACTCCCGCTCGGGGTCGGGCAGGGCGGCGCGGTTGAGCTTGCCGTTGGCGTTGCGCGGCAATGCCGCTAGAGGAACAAACGCCCAAGGTACCATGTGCGCGGGCAGCTTCGCCCGCAGGAAGCCCCGCAGCCCCTCGATCGGGAGGGGCGCCGCCTGCTCGCCGTTCGCGACGACGTACGCCACGAGCCGCTGCGCGTCGCGCGCCTCGCGCGCCAGTACCACCGCTTCGGCGACAGCCGGGTGGGAGCGCAGCGTCGCCTCGATCTCCCCCAGCTCGATGCGGAAGCCCCGCACCTTGACCTGGTGGTCGAGCCGGCCGAGGAACAGCAGCTCGCCGTCCGCGCGGTGCCGGGCGAGGTCGCCGGTCCGGTAGAGCCGCGCTCCGGGCTCGCCCGAGAAGGGAGCGGGGACGAACCGCTCCGCGGTCAGCTCGGGCCGGCCGAGATAGCCCCGGGCCAGCCCGTGGCCCCCCAGGTAGAGCTCCCCCGGCACTCCCAGCGGCACCGGCTGCTGGCCGGTGTCCAGAAGATAGGCCTGGCTCCCCGCCACCGGCCGGCCGATGGCCGGCGGGCCCGGACCCCGGCGCGGGATCGCCGCGAAGGTCGAGTAGGTGGTGTCCTCGGACGGCCCGTAGAGGTTCCACACCCGCTCCACCCCACCCGTGACGTAGATCTCCTCGACCAGCGCCCCCGGCAGCGGCTCCCCCGCCAGGTTGACCGTGCGCGCCGAGGCGGGCAGGCCGTCGCCGCGCACCAGCTCGGCGATCGCCGATGGCACCGTGTTGATCAGGGTCACCTCGGCGGCGGCAGACAGGCGCGGGAGCTCGAGGGCGTTGTCGGCCAGGATCACCGTCCCGCCCGAGCCGAGCGGCAGGAAGAGCTCGAAAACCGAAAGGTCGAAGCAGATCGAGGTCGAGGCCAGCACCCCGGCGCGTTCGGGCGCGGGGAAGACCCCCTCCGCCCAGAGCAGCAGGGCTGCCGCGCTCCGATGCTCGATCGCCACCCCCTTCGGACGGCCCGTCGATCCCGAGGTGTAGATCAGGTAGGCCAGGTTCCCCGGCCCCGCGAGGCTCGCCGGCCGCGTGTCCGGGCAGGCGGACACGGCCACCGCATCGCGATCCAGGCAGACGGCCGGGAACGAATCCGGCAGCCGGCCGAGGAGCCGCTCCTCCGAGAGGACGAGCGACGCTCCCGAGTCGGCGAGCATCAGCTCCAGCCGCTCGCGCGGATAGGCGGGGTCGAGCGGCAGGTAGGCGCCGCCGGCCTTGAGCACGGCCAGGAGGGCCGTCACCATGCCGAGGGAACGCGGGAGGCAGATCCCCACCGGCAGCTCCGGCCCGACACCCAACCGGCGCAGGTGGTGGGCGAGACGGTTTGAGCGCGCCTCGAGCTCGCCGCGGGTCAATGCTCCAGCCAGGCTGGCCACCGCCCGGGCATCCGGCTCCCGGTCCACCGCGGCCTCGAACCGCTCGTGCAGGCAGCCTGTTACCGAAAACGCCGGCACCGGAGCGGTGTCGTTCCACTCGACGAGGAGCTGCGCCCGCCCCGCCGCGGTCAGCAGCGGCAGCTCCGAGATCGGGGCCTCGGGGCTCGCGAGGAAGGCGCTCAAGAGGCTCGCGAAGCCCGCGAGCAGGCGGTCCACGGTCGCGGGATCGAAGAGATCGCGGTTGTACTCGATGGCGGCCACCAGTCCGTGCGGTCGCTCGCCCACGCTCAAGGTGAGGTCGAACTTGGTGGCCGCCGCATCCATTTCG
>JAXDLD010000662.1:0-8368 GCA_034666805.1 Acidobacteriota bacterium | reverse complement strand
CAACAACGCCGTCTCCGAACAGGAGGTGGAGGCGATCGCCCGCAACCGCTCGGTGGTCGAGGAGGTGCTGACCTTCATCAGCCGGCGGCGGGAGTGGGCGGGAAAGACCAGCATCCAGCGCTCCCTGGCCCAGAACCCCCGGACGCCGGTCGCCATCGCCATCCGCATCGTGCCCAAGCTGTCGGTGCGCGACCTCCGGGACCTGGGCCGCGACAAGAACATCCCCGACGCGGTGCGGACCCTGGCCCTCAGGTTGTATAGAATCAAGAGACAGTAAAGGCTCACCCATGCCCAGGGACTTCTACGCCATCCTCGCGTTGCCGCGGAACGCAAGCGAGGAGCAGATCCGCCAGCGGTTCCGCGAGCTCGCGAGAGAGCGCCACCCCGACCGGTTCCAGGGGGAGGCGAAAGCGCGCGCGGAGGGCGAGTTCCAGGAGATCACCCAGGCCTTCAACGTGCTCGCCGATCCCGAGAGGCGGCGCGGCCACGACGTCGAGCTGACGCGCCCGGAGCCGGGCTCGACCCACGCCGATCCGCGCCAGCTCGCCCGCGTCTACCTGCAGAGGGGGATCAAGGCCTACAAAGAGAAGAACCACTTCGAGGCCGCGGACAGCTTCTCCCGCGCCACCCATGCCGATCCCGGCAACGCCCAGGCCTGGCACCATCTGGCCTTGGCCTGCAGCCAGCAGGCGAGCTGGATCTCGCGGGCGGTCGAGGCGATCGAGCGCGCCTGCGAGCTGGCGCCCATGAACGCCTCCTACCACAAGCTGGCGGGGAAGATCGCGGTCCTGGCCGGCCAGCCGGAAGCGGCTCTCCGCCACTATCAGGCCGCCCTCGAGTGGGGCGACGACGATCCCGCGGTCCGGCAGGCCCTGGCCGAGATCGCCGAGCTGTCCAAATCCCCCAAGCGGGGTCTCTTCGGAAAGGCGAGCTGATGCGCGTCAAAGCCTGTGGTCTTTCGGACGTCGGGCTCACCCGGGCCCACAACGAGGACTACTTCGAGGTCGACCCCCGCCACCGGCTCTTCGTCGTCGCCGACGGGATGGGCGGGCACAGCCACGGCGAGGTGGCGGCGCAGATCGCCGTCCAGGCCATCCGCGATTTCATCGAGAAGACCGGCGATCGGGACACCACCTGGCCGTCGGTGGCGGACTCGCGCCTGAAGCGGCACTCGAACCTCCTGAAGATGGCCGTCCGCCTGGCGCACGACCGGGTAATGGCGGCGATCCGCGAGGACGGGGCGCTCTCCGGCATGGGGACGACCGTCGTCGGGCTCGTCCTCGAAGGTTCGATCGCCGCCGTGGCGCACGTCGGCGACAGCCGCGCCTACCGCCTGCGCGAAGGCCGGCTCGACCAGCTCACCCAGGACCACACCTGGGTCCACGAGCAGGTGATGGCCGGCTTCCTCTCCAAGGAGCAGGCGCGCTCCCATCCGCTCAAGAACGTCGTCACCCGCGCCCTCGGGGGAGAGAGCGACGTGGTGGTCGACGTGCGCGAGGTCGAGGTCCAGCCGGGCGACCTCTACCTCCTCTGCTCGGACGGCCTGACGACCATGCTCTCCGACGCCGACATCCGCGAGCGCCTAGCTTCCGGCCGGGGCTTGAACGAGATCTGCCGCACCCTGATCAACGACTCGAACGCCAGGGGCGGGGTCGACAACGTGACCGTGATCCTGCTCTCGATCGAGGCCCCGGAGGAGACCCCCGCCGACTCCGGCTCCGACATCGACGTCGAGGTCGAGGGCGAAGGCACGGGAGGGGCGGAGTAGGCCGCCCGGCGTCCCCCCTTAATCCCTGCATGTCGCGCATCGCCGTCCTCGGAGGGGGCCCCGCGGGGAGCGCGGCGGCCCTCCGCCTGGCGCGGGCGGGGGTGGCGGTCGACCTCTACATGCCGGCCCGGCCGGGGGAGAAGCCGTGCGGGGGGGCGGTCCCCGAGCACGTCCTCCCCCGGCTCGACGGCTTCGATCCGGCGCCGCTCCCGGCCGTGACCTCCCCGCGGGCGGTGCTCGAGAACGGCCGCGGGAGCCGGCTCGAGCTCGACCTCCGTGGCATCCGGATCTTCCGCCGCGGGGATTTCGATGGCGCCTTGGCCGCGGCGGCGGTCGCCGCGGGAGCGCGGCGCCAGCCGGGGAGGGCCGAGCGGGTGGAGGCGGGCCCAAGCGGGGTGCGGGTCTGGGCCCGTGGAGCGGTGCGGGAGTACGACTGGGCGATCGGGGCGGACGGCGCCGGGGGGCTCGCCCGGCGGGCGGCCGGTTTGGTGCTGGAAGGCCATCGCGATGGCGCCAGCGTGGGCCTCGGCGCCTCGCTCTCCGGCCTCGCCTGGGAGCGCCTGGTCCTCGCCTTCCCGGGTGAGGGCGACGCCTACTCCTGGATCTTCCCGCGGCCGGGCGGGGCCTCGGTGGGGATCGCCTACACCGCGGGGACCCTCCGCGAGGCTGCCGCCCGCGCTCTCTTGGACGCCCTGCTCGACCGCTACCTCCCGGCCGGCTGGCGCGACCTCCCCGGCCCGCGCTACCGCTACCCCATCCCGGTTTTCGGCCCCTGGACCCTGCCCGGCGTCCGCCGCGGCCTCGCCCGCCGGCTGCTCCTGGCCGGCGACGCGGCGGCCCTGGCCGACCCCCTGACCCGCGAGGGCATCCGCTACGGCCTCCTCTCCGGCACCTGGGCGGCCGAGAGCCTCCTGGCGGGCGACCCTCCAGGCTACGCCGCGCGGCTGGCAGCGGAGTGGGAGGGGGAGATGGAGCGCGCGAGGAGCGCCCGCGACCTCTTCTTCGAGGGGCTCATCGGCCAGTGGATGGTGCCCGTCGCCCGGCTCCATCCGGGCATCCGCCGGGTCCTCTCCGACCTCCTCGCCTGCCGCCAGCCCTACGACGGCCTGCGCCGGCGCCTGCTCGCCGCCGCCTTCGGCGGTTGAGAGCCTACGGTCCCGCGGCGATCGCGCTGGGAGCCTCGGGGCCCTGGCAGGCGACGCGGTGATCCGGGGGGCCGCTCGGCGGCAGCGGGTAGCTCGCGGCCGAGGCGCTGGCGAGCTGGCGGGAGTCGGAGAGGTCGTAGAGGTAGGCGTAGACCGTGGTGTCGGCGTTGTCCTTGGTGGCGGGGAAGACGACGCTCGTCTGCCGGTCGCCAATCTGGTCGAGGTAGGCGAGCATGGCCGTGCGGTCCGGTACCCGGGGGAGCGCGTGGGCGAAGAGCAGCCACAGCCGCTTCTGTCCGCGGAAGCGGTCGAGCTCGCGCAGGAGCGACCGCGGGTCGGCGAAGTGGCAGCCGCCGAGGACGTAGTCATTCTGCGCGAAGCCGTAGCGTTGGCCGTAGAAGCGGAGGGCATGCTCGGCGCCGTAGTAGACGTACACCGCGTCCCCCGCCTGGAGCTGGGTCTTGACGTAGGCGAGCATCCGCGGGGTCTCCTCCAGGCGGTAGACCGGCGGGTTGCCGACGAACGTCGCCAAGGGGAAGGCGGCGAAGAGCGCCAGGCTGAGGAGGCCAGCGGCGCGCTGGCGGGGCGGCCAGGCGCGGTAGATCTGCTCGACTCCGGCCGCCAGGGGGATGAGGAAGCAGGGGATGAGGAAGGCGATGAGCCTGCCTTTGAACGGGTACTGGCGGGCGACCGCCGCCGCCAGGGTGACGGCGATGGGCGCGGCGAGGAGGAGGGCGGCGTCGCGCCGCCGGCGCCAGAGCACGGCCAGCCCCAGGACCGTCGCCGCCACGTAGAGGGGGGTCGCCCGGTAGCTCAAGCCCTCGCGGCCGAACTCCGCCGAGAGCGTGTTGGCGATCCACTCCGCCACCTCCGAAAGGTGGGTGAGGGGGGGCAGGAAGGCGGGCTGCCAGAAGCTCCGCACGTAGGCGCGGGTCAGCGGCCCCATGACCCGGGTCGCCACCAGGATCGAGGCGGCGGAGGAGAGGCCCCAGAGCGCCACGGCGGTGATGGTCGGCGCGAGCGGCGCCAGTGGCGCGGGCGGCTCCGTAGCCTCCCGGCGCTCGGCGGCGGCGAGGAGGAGGAGCGCCCCGCCCAAGCCGGCGAGCATGAAGACCGCGGGCTGGGAGAACCAGACGGCGACGGCGCCGGCCGCCCCGAGGAGCAGCCCCCGGCGCCAGGTCGGCGGGCCGGCCCGATAGCCGAAGGCCAGGAGCGTGAGCAGGAGGGCGATGGCCGAGTCGCTCGCGTACTGCTTGGCATCCGCGCCGTAGAAGATGAGCTCCGGGGAGAAGGCGAAGAGGGCGACGGCGAACGTCAGGGCCAGCCCGGAGAGCAGGCGCTCGGCGAGACGCCAGAAGAGATAGAGAGCGACGAGCGAAGAGAGCAGGGGGAAGAGGCGGAGCGAGCGCTCGCCAGCGCCGAAGAGGAGCGCCAGGCCGCGCTCGATGGCGAGGAAACCGGGAGGGGCCACCTGCCGGTAGTCGAGCGGCCGGGTGAGGAGCCGCGAGAGGGGGTGGTCGACGACGTTCCGGACCAGCGCCAGTTCGTCCAGCCAGAAGGCGGCGTTGCCCAGATACTGCCAGAGGCGCAGGAGGGCGCCCGCCGCGACGAGAGCGGCGAGGAGGGCGCGAGAGCGCAGGAGGTCGGCGACCCGGTTGGGGATGTGGCTCTTTTCACTCAACGCAGCAGACCCGAGAGCCAAACGTCTCGGGAATCCCGAAACGACTTGCTTCGCTAATGCAATTTACGCACCCGCGGCGGGAGAGCCGTGGAAAAGCGCGGCGAGCTGCTCGATCCCGTCGACGAGGCGGGGGCCGGGACGGCTGAAGCAGCCGTTGGCGTCGACGGCGAAGACCCGTCCGCGGCGGACGGCGCGTAAATTCTGCCATTCCGGGCGGTGGGCGAGGGTGTCGATCTGCCCCTGTGCGCCCGCCGCGTCGAAGCCGCAGGGCATGGCCACGACGACATCGGGGTCGGCCGCCTGGAGCTCCTCCCAGGTGAGCCGCCGCGACCCGGCCCCGGGGGTCGCGAGGACGTCCAAGCCACCGGCTGCGGCGATCATCTCGGGGACCCAATGGCCACCGGCGAAGGGGGGATCGAGCCACTCCAGGGCGGCGACCCGCGGCCGCGGCCGGCTCGCGGTCCGGGCGTGCACGGCGGCCAGGCGCCGCTCGAGCTCCGCGACGAGCGCCCGCGCCGCGGCCGCGCGGCCCGTCGCCTCGCCGATCGTCACAATGTCGGCGAGGACGTCGGCGAGCGAGCGCGGGTCGAGGGAGAGGAGGTCCGGGCAGCGTGGGAGGGGACGGAGGGCGCCGTCCACCTGGGCGGTCGAGACGGCGCAGACCGGGCAGAGCTCCTGGGTGACGACGAGGTCGGGGGCGAGAGCGGCGATCCGCGCCTCGTCCAGGGTGTAGAGGCTTTTCCCGCTCCCCACCTGGGCGGCGACCGCCGCGTCCACCTCGGCGGCGCTCATCCCGGGCCTAAGAGCGCTGCCGGTGAGGATGGGCCGCGTCCGCGCCTCCTCCGGGAAGTCGCACTCGTGGCTCACCCCCACGACGGAGTCGCCGGCGCCGACCGCGAAGAGGATCTCGGTGCCGTTGGGGACGAGGGAGACGATGCGCATGAACGAAGTCTAGCAGCCCGGCCCGGCTCACCCCGCGCCGCGCACCTGTGTTCTGATAGACGCGCTTTCCCAGGAGGAGCCGACCGTGAGATGGAACCTGTTGACGCCGTTCGTCCCCGCAGCGCTCTCGATCCTGGCGCTCGCCGCCATTCACGTGGCGTCCGCCGCGACGCCAGGCGCTCCGGCGGGCAAGGACCTCGGTCCCAAGGTCGTCGTCCTGGGGACGGTCCAGGACGGCGGCATGCCGCAGATCGGCTGCTCCGACGCCCGCTGCACGGCGGCGCGCAAGGACCCGTCGCTCAAGCGGCACGTGGCGAGCCTCGCCATCGACTTCCCGAAGAGCGACCACACCTACCTGATCGACGCCACCCCGGACTTCGCCGACCAGATCGAGAAGGTGCACACCTTCCGCCACCATCCCGAGGGGCGGGTCGACCGCATGCCGCTCGACGGGGTGCTCCTGACCCACGCCCACATCGGGCACTACCTGGGCCTCGCCTTCCTGGGCTTCGAGAGCCTCAACACCAAGGACATGCCGACTTTCTGCTCGCCGCGGATGGCCGAGTTCCTGCGCGCCAACGGCCCCTGGAGCCAGCTCGTGCGGCTCAACAACATCGCCATCCACGAGTTCGAGATCGGCAAGCCCTTCCCCCTGGAGGAGGGGGTGACCGTGACCGCCATCAAGGTGCCGCACAGAGACGAGTACTCGGACACCATGGGCTTCCTCATCAAGGGCCCGCGGAAGACCCTCTTCTACGTCCCCGACACCGATACCTGGACGACCTGGCAGATCCCGGTGACCGAGGTCTTGAAGGACGTCGACTACGCCCTGGTGGACGCCACCTTCTACTCCCCCGAAGAGCTCCCCGACCGCGACGTCACCAAGATCAAGCACCCGTTGATCACGGTCTCCATGGATCTTTTGGAGCCGCTGGTGAAGAAGGGCCGGCTCAAGGTCTACTTCACCCACATGAACCACTCGAACCCGGCCTTGGACGCCGATGGCGCGGCAAGGAAGGCGATCGAGGCGCGGGGGTTCCGGGTGCTTGGCGAAAGCGACGAGTTCGGGCTTTGAGGCCTACCGCGCGGATAAGCCTCTTGCAACCCGGCTCCGGCATGACCTCCGGCTTGGCGCTCCTCTTCGTGGTCCTCGCCCTGCTCCTGCCGCCTGCCGCGGCGGCGCGGGAGAGCAAGATCGTCAACGGTCTCGCGACTCACCTCTATCCCAGCGTCGGCATGCTGGTCCTCGGCGACGGCTCGCTCTGCTCGGGCGTCCTGATCGGCTGCCAGACCTTCTTGACCGCGGCGCACTGCGTCTGCACGGTCAACGGGGTCGCCGCCTTCGACGGCGCCCAGTGCAACGCCCGGCCGGACCTCCTCGACCCGGCCCGGTTTCTCGTCTTCTTCCAGCACGCGGGCTCCTTCCGGCCGGTTTCGGTGGCGGTCCACCCGGGCTACCTGCCGGACACCGCGAGCGACCTCGCCCTCCTCCGGTTCGCCGCTCCGGTCGAAGGCATCGCACCCACCGCGATCGACACCCTCGCCAAGCCGCCGTTCGGGACCGCCGGGACGATCGCCGGCTTCGGGTCGACCCAGGCCGATCTCCCGGATGGCGGCATCAAGAGAGTGGGCGCGGTCAAGACCTCCTCCTGCTCCGGCCCGGGAAACGCTTTCGAGGTCTGCTGGAGCTTTTTGCCGCCGGCCGGCCCGCCGGGAACGAATTCCAACACCTGCCGGGGAGATTCGGGCAGTCCCCTCCTGATCGCCGCGGCTTCCGGCCAGGCCGTCGTGGCGGGTATCGCGTCCTTCGTCAACAGCTGTCTGCCGCCGGGCACGGCGGTCGACGCCGATGTGTTCCGGGACCGGCAATGGATCGCGGAGCAGGCGGGAGCCGATCTTGCGAACGCCGCCTGCGGGAGCCTGCCGCCGGCCGGCGGCCCCCAGACCTCGATCTTGGGCAACTTGACGTTCGACGCTGCCGCGCTCCAAAGAGGGTTCGACTTCGAGGTGCCGGCCGGCACGGCGAGGATCCGGGTCAGCCTCAACGGAGCACCGGGGAACGAGGCCTATCTCTACACCAGGGCGGGCGGCCCGGCCGGCCCTGCCCACTTCGACTGCAAGAGCGAGGTCCCGGCGGCGCCCGGGGGATTCCCCCTGGAATTCTGCGAGGTCCAGTCCCCGGTCCCCGGGACCTGGAGCGTCCTCGCTCACAACGTGAGCGGCCCCGGCGGCCCGTTCCAGACGACGGTGACCCTCTTCGCGGGCGCCGCCGGAGCGGCCTGCATCGCCGACGCCAGCACCCTCTGCCTCGACGACCAGCGGGGAGACCGGAGGTTCCAGGTCCAGGTCTCCTACCGGACGATCCAGGGGGGCGGCCGTTCCGGCTCGGGTACCGCGATCCCACTCTCGGGCCTCGGGGTCGATCGCGGCGGGCTCTTCTGGTTCTTCAGCCCCGACAACCCGGAGATGCTCGTCAAGGTGCTCAATGGCTGCTCGGGGAACGGCAACTTCTGGGTCTTCGCCTCGGCGGGCACGAACGTGGGGTTGACGATGACGGTGACGGATACCCGGACGGGCCGGGTCAAGACCTACTCCAATCCGGACTTGACCCCCGCGGCGCCGGTAGAGGATACGAGCGCGCTGCCCTGTAGCTAAAGGGGACGGCCAGGTTTTTAGCCCGCCACGGGTTCCGCTCCCCGGGCCTCGGCGCGCGCCGAGACCAGAGTGTGGAAGAGGTCGAGGGTCTCCCGCGCCGTCTTCTCCCAGGAGAAGTCGGCGGCCCTGACGAAGCCCTTCCGGATCATCTCGGCACGCAGGGGCTCGTCTTCCAGA
>JAXDLD010000661.1:0-22043 GCA_034666805.1 Acidobacteriota bacterium | reverse complement strand
GATCGACAGCCCCACCGCGTCCACGTCCTCCTGGATGGCGGCGGTGGCGATCTGCTCCGCGGTCTGGCGCAACCCGGTGTAGATGACCTCGAACCCGGCGTCCCGGAGCGCCCGCGCCACCACCTTGGCCCCGCGGTCGTGCCCGTCGAGGCCAGGCTTGGCGATCAGGATGCGGAGCCTCTTCTCGGTCATGGGGCCGGATTGTAGCAGAGGGACTCCATCGAACTGTGTCGAACGGTGTCGGGATCTGTCGGGGTTGTGTCCGACAGTCCCCCGGCGGCGCTCGCGGTGAGGCTCCGGAGGAGAGCCGGCCTGGCACGGGAACTGCTCTCTAGGGGGCTGTACACCAAAAACACGGACGAACCAGAAGGAGGGAACCATGGACCGCCTGAGCGAAGCCTTGCCCCAGATCCCGATGACGATCACTTTCACACCTCCACAAGGGGGTGGCGAAGCCATCTGGGCCTTCGATCCACCCAGCATCACCGTCGATCCCAGGGAATCCGTGATCCTCGTCAGTACCCTGGAGACCGGGGGTTCCTCCCCGCTGGTGGCCACCTACGCCTCTGAGAACGCGCTGGTCTGGGTACCGCCCGCCCCCCCGGCCTGGGCCATGGGCTGGTGGCTGAACGATCCTGTGGCCGCGTCGACGGTGCTCAACGTCAAGAGCATCAACCAGGGGCCGACGGCCAAGGGGACATGGGATTTCGTCGTCAACGTGATGTACGACGGGCAGCTCTACACCTCGCCGGACCCGACCATCATCAACATCGAGCCGACCGGCACCCTGGAGGAGGCCGCGGAGGTCGGACGGTTCAGCGCCGAGGCGCGCCGGCTCGTCGCCTGAGGAGGTCCTGAAACTCCGGGGAGCGCCGCAACGGGTCGAACCAGGGCAGCTCGAACCATACCGGTTCGACCCCCCGCGCCAGGGCCCGGTCGACGTTGACCAGCGCGGAGGCCTCGTCCCCGACCAGGACGTAGACCAGGGCCACCTCGGTCAGGGCCTGGGCGTTCTCCCGCGCCGAGACGAGGACCGGCTGGAGCGCCTCGACCGCCTCCCGCTTGCGGCCGAGGTGCGCCAGGGCCTGGGCGCGGGCGGTCGCGAGCTGCCAGTTGGCCGCCGCCGGATCGTCGCCGGCGAGCGCCAGAACCTCCTCGTAGAGCGGCGCCGCCCCCCGCGGATCGCCGCGGAGGAGGCGGGCGTCCGCCAGATTGAGGAGGAAGAGCGGGTTCCTGGGCTCGAGACTTAAGGCCTTCTCGAAGCTCGCCTCCGCCTCCGGGTACCGCTTGAGGAGGAGGTAGGCGAGCCCGAGGTTGTCGATGTCCGCCAGCCGCGGCTTGCTCGCCACGAGCTTGCCGTAGAGGGTCACGGCGCGCTCCGGGTTGCCGGCGAGGAGCTCGATCTGAGCGAGCAGCGACTGGGCGAGGTGATGGTCGGGAGAGCGCCGCAGCAGCTCTTCCAGGTGGCCGCGGGCGGCGGCGTTCTCGCCCAGGCGGTACTCCATGTAGGCGAGCTGGACGAGGTTCGAGAGGCTCGGGCGCGCGCCGACCGCCTCCCGCATCAGGGCGAGGGCCGGCTCCTTGGCGCCGCGGCGCTCGAGCAGGCGGGCGCGGAGGACCGAAACGCCGGGGTCGCCCGGCTCGAGGCGCTCGAGCTCCACCAGGGCCGCCTCCGCCCGGTCGAGCTTCTCGCCCTTCAAGGCGATCTCGAAGAGGGCCTGGAGCGGGCGGGGATCGGCCGGCGACAGGGCCCTCGCCTCTTCCAGGAGCTGGCCGGCGGTTTCGAGATCGGCGGGATCGCGCCGGTCCTCGAAGCGGGCCCGCAGGAGGGAGGCCTCGAAGGTCCGGGCTTCGAGGAAGCGGGGGGAGCTGGCGCGGATCGACCCGATCTCGCCGAGCGCGTCGGCGAGCTTCACCCGTCCGCCGTCGAAGCCGGCACGCAGGCGCAGATAGCCGACGTAGTCGTCCGGCCGGACCGCGAGCTCCAGGGCGTCCCGCCGGGCCGGGCGATCGCCATAGGCGCTTTTGAGATGCTCCTGGGCGGCCTCGGCGAGCAGGAAGGGCTCGTTGACCGGCGCCTCGAAGCTCGTCGTCCACAGCAGGCTCCCGTCCCTGCCCAGGATGCGGCGGAGCGTCACCTGACAGGCCTCGGCCTGGCAGTCCAGGCGGGTGGTCATCACCTCGTCCGCCGCCACGGCCCGCGCCAGGACCTGCGGCGGCCCCGCCACCGGGTCGACCTGTTCCGGCGCCAGCGGCAGGACCCCCTCGACGCCCAACAGCCCGCGGAAGACCGCCACTCGCAGGCCGGAGGCCAGGAGGTCGACCCCCGGGAGCTCCGCCCCCCGGCCCATCTCGGGCTTCGGCACCGCCACGTAGAGCCGCGGCCCGGAGCCGCGATGGAGGCGGACCCAGCCGAAGGCGGCGAGCGCGAGGGCGAGGAGCAGAGCGGCCGTGGCCCACCAGGCCCGGCGGTGGTCCTGTCGCGGCGGGGCGATCTCCGCGAGCGCCGAGGTGGAGCGGTGGGAGGGCGCGACGAAGGTGGCGGCCGGGAGGGTGGGCAGGCGCCCCTCGACCAGGGTCGGCAGCTCGGCGCCGGGGTCGGAGGCCCGGGAGCGCGAGCCGGTGGAGGAGGTTCCGGCGAGGTCGGCAAGCTCCGCCGCCACCTCCTCGGCGCTCGCTGGGCGGTCGGCCGGGGCCTTCGCGAGCAGGCGGTCGACCAGGTCGGAGAGCGCCTCCGGCACCTCCGGGCGGAGCGCCGCGGCCGGCGGCTGCCGGAGGTTGCAGATGCCGGTCAGGGTTTCGAGGACGGTCTCCCGCGCGAAGGGGGCGCGGCCGGTCAGTGCCTCGTAGAGGAGGCCGCCGAACGAGAAGAGGTCGGAACGGGCGTCGACCGGCAGGCCGCGGGCCTGCTCCGGCGACATCGCGCGGTAGGTGCCGAGGACCGCGCCGGCAACCGACAGAGAGGTCTCCCCCGGCTCCCCCGCGGCATCCGTGGCGAGCCGCTTGGCGAGGCCGAAGTCGAGGATCTTGGCGTGCCCGGAGTCGGTCACCATGACGTTCTCGGGCTTCAAGTCGCGGTGGACGAGGCCGCGGGCGTGGGCGGCGGCCAAGCCTTCCGCGACCTCGCTCCCCAGCCGGAGGGCCCGCTTGAGATCCAAGGGGCCGGAGCGGAGGAGGCTCGCCAGGGTCTGCCCGGAGACCAGCTCCATGACGATGGCGTCGCCCTCCGGGGTCTCGACGATGTCGTAGGTCTGGACGATCGCGGGGTGGTTGAGCGAGGCCGCGGCGCGGGCCTCGCGGCGGAAGCGCTCGCGGGCCCGCGGGTCCTCGGCCGAGCCGGCGCGGATGAGCTTGACAGCGACCGGTCGCTCCAGCCGGAGGTCGAAGGCGCGGTAGACCTCCCCCATGCCGCCGCGCCCCAGCCGGCCCTCCAGCCGGTAGGGCCCCAGCCGCTCCGGGAGCGCCAGGGTCAAGGCCCCTCCGGACCGGGTGTCAAGGGAGGCCGGGGAGGCCGAGCTGCTTCATCCGCCGTTGCAGCCCCCGCTTCGAGACCTCCAGGGCCTCGACCATCCGATCGAGGTCGCCGCCGCAGCGCTCGAAACACGGCTCGATCTCCTGGCGGGAAAGGTCCGCCGCCTTGTGGAAGAGTGGACTGTTTTCGATTCTATCGTAAAGCGAGGTCCGCGCGATGCCGAGCTCCGCCGCCGTGGGCTGCAGGCGGAAGCGGTTGGCGCGCAGGGTGGCGAGAACCTCCTCGTCGGAGATCTCCTCCAGCCGGCGGTAGACCTTGCGCGGAGCCCGCGGCGGTGGGGTGTCCCGCAGGCCGGCGCCTCCCGCCCCGGCGACGTCGGCCGGGACCGGCGTGGGGGGCGTGGGGGAAGCCGAGGCCGCGGCCGAGGAGGAGGCGGACTCGGCGAGGAGGCGCTCGATCCAGTCCCCCTTCGGCACCTCGTCGGCGTCCCGGCCGGCGACGACGATCCGCCGCGCCACGTTGCGGAGCTGGCGGACGTTGCCCGGCCAGTCGTGGGCGGCGAGGCGGGCGACGGTGGCGGCGGGCAGCCAGGGCCGCTCCTCGGGCCGGCGCGGGGCGAGCCGGTCCCCCTGGCCGACGGCCGCCAGCTCCTGGCGGAGGAAGTGGAGGAGGAGACGGCCGATGTCGTCGCGGCGGCGGGAGAGGGGCGGCACGAGGATCTCGTAGCCGCCCAGCCGGTGCAGGAGAGGGGCGCGGAAGCGGCCGGCGGCCACCGCCGCCTCCAGCTCGACATCGGTGGCGGCGATCAGGCGTACGTCGACCCGGGCGACCGCGTCGCCCCCCACCGGCTGGATCTCGCCGCTCTCCAGGGTACGGAGGAGGAGCGCCTGCACCTCGAGCGGGGTCTCCCCCACCTCGTCCAGGAAGAGGGTGCCGCCGTGCGCCCGGCTGAACCAGCCCTCCCGCTTGCGGTCGGCGCCGGTGAAGGCCCCGCGGGCGGCGCCGAAGAGCTCGGCGGCGGCGAGCGTCGTGGGGATCGCTCCCATGTTGACCGCCAGGTAGGGCGCCTGGCGGCGCGGCCCCGCCTCGTGCAGGGCGCGGGCCACCAGCTCCTTGCCGGTGCCGGTCGCGCCGCGCAGGAGGACCGGGACGGGGAGGGCCGCCACCCGGCCGATCTCCCGCCGCAGCTGGACGACCGCCAGGCTCTCCCCCACCAGGCCGAAGCGCGGCACCCCGGGCACGCCCAGGGGGTCGAGGAAGTGCAGCAGGAGGGCCACCCGGTTGGCGAGGAGGAGCACGGCGCCGCGCTCGACCTCCGCGGCGGAGACCTCGCGCGGCCCGGAGACGGGCTCGCCGTTGACCGAGAGCGGGGTGCGGGTCTCGCCCGCGGTCAAGAGGACGGCTCCCGGGGCGGCCCCGGGCTCCAAGCGGATCGGGGTGCGGCTGACGTAGGGATCGGCGAGGGGACGGGAGGCGGGCTCCCCCGGCGGGCCGAAAGCCGGCTCGCGCCGCGACAGGTACTCCGGCCGGCCGGAGGCGAGGGCGGTCAGGGCCGCCTGCTCCCCCACCCGCTCGGCGTCCGGATGCCAGAGGATCGTCAGGCCCGGCGCGAGGAGCGAGCCCAGGGTGAGACGGCTGGCGCTCTGCGGCCGGGTCTCGGCCTCCAGTTGGCGCTGGGCGCTCGGCAGGTTGGGCACGTGGGGCAGTGTAGCCACCGCGTCCGGGCGGGGCAAGCACCAGAAGAAAAAGGCCGGCCCGGGGCCTTGCAAGGAGGGTGGAGACCCGGGCCGGCTGGAGAACGGACGGTTGGACGGTGGAGAGCCTAGTGGCCGTGGTGGCCGAAGCCGCCGTGCTTCTCGTGCTCGGCCTTCAAGGCGTTGAACTTGGTGAGCTGGTCGGGAGTCAAGAGAGCGGCGAAGGCGGTGGCGAACTTCTCGTGGGTCGCCTTGATCTGCAGCTCGACCGCATGGGCGGCGATCGCCGCCTCGCCCACCGTGGTGGCGTCGGCGTTGGCGTCGAGGGCGGTCCGGACCGCCTCGTGCTTCGTCCGCAGGTCGGCGAAGAGCGGCGTGATCGTCGCCTGGAGCTCGTCCGCGAGCGGTTTGGCGGCGGCCTGCTGGGCGTCGGTCAGGTCGAGGGCCTTGGCGAGATGGGCCAGGTGGCCGGCCATGTGGCCCGCTGGGTTGGCGGCGTTGGCAGGATTGGCGCCATTGGCGGCGTTGGCATGATGCCCCGCGGCAAAGGCCGGCACGACGGCCAGGGTCAAAAGGAAGAGCAGGGTGGCAAAGCGTTTCATTGCGGTCATCTCCTTTGTCGTTCGATCTGTCCTGATGCTACGCGGGAGTTTCCCCCGAGTCTTCAAGCCGGCGAAAAGGCTTTGTAAAGGATGTAAGCTCAACCGGCGAACTTGTACCCCAGCCGGTGGACGGTGACGATGAACTGCGGCCGCCCGGGCTGCGGCTCCACCTTCTGGCGCAGCGAGGCGACGTGGACGTCGACCGTGCGGGTGTGGGCGGAGGCGTCGTAGCCCCACACCTGGTCGAGCAGCTCGTCGCGCGACACCACGAGGCCGCGGTTCTCGATCAGATAGCGCAGGAGCTTGAGCTCGAGCGCCGAAAGCGACAGGGGAACCCCGTCCCGGGTCACCTCGGCGCGCCGGAAGTCGACCGCCACGGAACCGAATGTGTAGGTCCCGGTGACCGTGGCCGCCGGTCCGCGCGAGCGCCTTAGCAGCGCCTCGATCCGGGCGAGGAGCTCGATCATCTCGAACGGCTTGGTCAGGTAGTCGTCCGCCCCGAGCTTCAGGCCGACCACCCGGTCGACCACCTGGGCGCGGGCGGTGAGCATGAGGACCGGCGTCGACACCCCGCGCTGGCGCAGGTCGCGGCAGACGTCGAAGCCGTTCTTGCCCGGCAGCATGACGTCCAGGAGGACGAGGTCGAACGGGGTCTCCTCGGCGCGCGCGAGGGCGCTGTTGCCGTCGCCCGCGGTCTCCACCCGGTAGCCCTCGGAGACCAGGCGGTCGGTCAGGGTGAGGACGAGGCTCGGCTCGTCCTCGACCAGGAGGATGCGCGTCGGCGTGGCGTCTCCGGCCGTCGTGCCGGCGGTCGCCGTCACCGCGCCTCCTCCATCTCCGGGGCATCGCCGGCAGCGCCGACGTCGCCGGCAGCGCCGAGCGCTCCGGCCGGTTCGGGAGCGGTGGGCAGATGCAGGGTGAAGGCGCTCCCCTTGCCGCCGGGCCCCGCGGCGACGCTCACCGTGCCGCGATGGGCCTCGACGATCCGCCGCACGAGGGAGAGGCCGAGGCCGCTCCCGGGCACCCCGCCGGTCGCCACCTCCCGGCCGCGGAAGAAGGGCTCGAAGAGGTGCGGCCGGTCCTCGGCGCGGATGCCGGGGCCGCGGTCCTCGACCGTCAGGCTCACCTGCCGTCCGCCCCGCCCGCCTCTCCCCCCCCGCGCCGCCGCGGCGCGGACGGTGACGAGCTGCCCCGCGCTCGCGTACTTGGCGGCGTTGTCGAGGAGGTTGACGAGCGCCATGCGGAGCGCCGCCCGGTCGGCCCAGACCGGCGGCAGTCCGGGGGGGATCTCGCGCGCGACCCGGATCTGCCTTTCCTCGAGGAGGAAGCGGCCGTCCGCGAGCGCCTCGGCCACCACGTCTTCCACCGCCACCGGCTCGTACCGGTACAGGCGGCGGCCCGACTGGATGCCGGCGAGCTCCAGGGCCTTCGCCACCATGCCCGAGAGGCGGGCCCCCTCGCGCTCGATCAGGGCCCCGTAGCGCCGCACCTGGCCGCTCTCGGCGACGACGCCGTCCGCCAGGTTCTGCCCGGCCGAGCGGATGGCGGCGAGCGGCGTGTTGAGCTCGTGAGTGATCCCGGCCACCAGCTCGAGCTGCTGGCGCGCGATGAGGCGGGCGCGCCGCGCCGAGAGGCCCATGACGACGAGGCTCGCCGCCACCAGGGCGAGCGCCCCGAAGCTCACCGCGAGATTGCGCCAGCGCGCCCGGGCGACCGCCGCCTCGAGCGAGCCCGCCGGGTGGGTGACGACCAGGGTCCAGGTGCCGCTCCCATAACCGTGCCGGTGGCCGCCGGGCGGCCCGGAGTGACCGGAGCCGGGGCCGGGGCGGTGGAAGCCGGGCGGCGCCGGCTCCTTCGGGAAGCTGGGCGGGCCCGGGAAACCGCCGGGCACGAGGCCGTGCAGGTTCTCGATCCGCCGCAGGCCGAACATCTTGACGGTGATGTCGCCGGGCAGGAAGCGGGCGCCCGGCAGCTTGCGGTCGGAGCGGTAGACGAGCCCCCCCGGGGTTTGCACGGCGAGGAGGACCTGCGGCTTTTGCGACACCTCGAACCAGCGCTCGGCGAGCTCGGGCAGGAAGCTCCCGGCGATGAAATCGCGGTCGAGCTCGAGGAGGACGTGGCCGCGCTCGCCGCCCGGCTCCATCATGGAATGGACCAGGGGGAGGACGAGCACCGCGTCCTCGCCGTCGATCGGCGGCACGCGTCCCTCCGCCAGGCGCTGGCGCAGGGCCTGGAGCCCGGCGGGCCAGGGGACCGGCACGAACCGCTCGCCGGCCGGATCGAGGCGGGAGAGCGCCAGGGCGCCGTCCGCCCCGCGCTCCTCGACGTAGATGGCACGGAGGAGCTGCGGCACGGGAGCCTGGGTCCGCCAGCGCCGGGCCTGCTGGACGAGGGCCGCCTTACGGTTGGCGACGGCGATCCCGGGCGGTACCGGGGTCGTGGGCGTCGTGGGTGCCGCCGGCGCCGCGCCCGCGGAATGGGCCAACCCGGGCTGGAAGCTCAGGAAGGCGCGGGTCAGCTCGCGGTCGAACTCCTCGGCGAAGTGGTCCGGCGCCGCCCCCAGCCGCTCGCGCTCCGCCCGGCTCACCTCGCCGATCCAGCGGTACTGGAGGACGGCGAGGAGAGACAGGAGCAGCGCCAGGACGACCGCGGCCAGGGTGGTCCGGGAGGGCCGGAAGGGGCCGAAGACTGCCATGTTGGCAGTGTAGCAGCGCCCGGCCGCCGCACGCCGTCCCTGCCGTCGGGGCCTTACATCTCTTACAAACTCCTTGCCTGGCCTTGAAGACTCGGTCTCCGGGCCTCTTTATGCTCGTTTCACCTGCCGCCCCCGCAGGTCCGTCCGGTCTCGCGGGTTTCTCCTCAGGAAGGCTGCTGGGCCGCCCGCCCCGGGTCCACCGCCGGATGCGTCCTGACCAGGGGCGGCGGGTTTCCGAAAAGGAGGAGCGCATGGAGAGAGGCCGGCATCGTTTCCGCTGGCTGTCGACGGGGCTCTACTTCACGATGCTGGCGGCGGTCCCTGCCGGCCCGGGAACCGCGCCCTCCCCGCCCGATCTCTCGGGCACCTGGGTCTTAAACGAGAGCTTGAGCCAGGACCCGCGGGGGGTCCTGCGGGAAGCGGCGGGAAAGACGCACTCCGAAGAGGGTGGCGCTGGCGGCCATCGGGGCGGGCGCCGCGGTGGTGGAGGAGGCGGCGGCCAAGGGAGACCGCGGGACGGCGGAGCGGCGGCACCGGAGGGGGACGAGCACGCCGGGGGCCCCGACCTCGGGCTGGGGGCCAAGGAGCTCCACATCACCGGCACCGGAACCGAACTCACCCTGGCCGGAGCGGACGGCGCGGACCAGCGGGTCCTCTATACCGACGGCCGTAAGACGAGCGAAGAGAAGAAGGGCACCGGCACGGTCAAGACCCAGGCGAAATGGAAGGACGGCGCCCTGGAGGTGGTGACCCAGGGACCCAAGGGGCGGACGAAGACGGAGATCTTCGAGATGACCCACGACCGGAAGAAGCTCTATGTCCTGGTCACCCTGGAGGGCTACGGCAAGATGCCGGCCGTCACCTTCCGCCGGGTCTACGATCCGGAGCCGCCCCCTGCTCCCGCCGCCGCTCCCCCCGGGCCGGGCCTGCCGGACGACGACGATTACGACCTCGTCGAGGATTTCTGAGCGGGAAATAGGCAGCGGGCCCATCCGGTGTCCGACACTGCGGCGACACTCCCCGACATATCCCCGACATTCGCCGACACTCCGGCGAGCCGCGGTCCTCCCCCTGGAGGCCCGCGGGCACATCTCTTGCGATGTACCCTCTCATTCAACGCTGCACTCAATTGGGAGGGCATGAAATTGCCGAAGCTGTCGATGTTTCGCTCGCCTGCCGATCAGGCCAAGAAGGACCTCGCCGCCAACCCCGCTCTCCTCGCCGAATTCGAGGCGCTCTGGAACACCAACGTCAACGGCTTCACCCAGCAGTCGATCGTCGGCAATCCGTGGACCGCGAGCAACTCCGCCAACTCGACTAATTACTACAACCCGCTCGACACCGACGTCCCGAACACGGCGGTCGTCAAGAACATCTTCTGGAACGCCCTGCCGGGACGCATCGGCTACTACAACGGCGCCGACTGGGGCTCGCTCCTGACTCAGGAGCAGATCTATCAGATCGCCGACTACGGCTCCTACACCGACAAGAACGGGCAGCAGCAAACCTTTCCGAACATCACCACCGACCCCTGCACCGGCGCCGCGGAACAGCTGCCGTACGGCCCGTACGGCCCGCGCGGCTGGCAGGACGAATACAGCGAGTGGAACGTCACCCGGGACGCGAACGGCAACATCCTGCGCATCGACTTCACCTGCGAGAACCCGGAGTACTGGTACACCCTCTGGCGGATCTCGCCCGACACCGTCCTCGCGCTTTACCGGGAGACCCTGGGCAACCAGGACATCCAGCTCGAGGACCTCTATCTGCAGGACCCCGCGACCGGAAAGTGGGCGGTCGACCCCTCGACCGGCCGGCCGGCCTACAACCCGCTCAACCCGTGGAACCGCGGCACCGTGCGGACCGCCACCTCCGGCGGTGCCATGCATCTCACCAGCACCCCCAACACCCTCCAGACCGAGACCGGGCTCGCCGGGGCGGCGACGATCCAGCGCACGAGCGGGAACAGCGATCCGGAGACGCTCATCTGCTGCGCCCAGTACGGCCAGCCCTACCGCAACAGCGATCCGCACATCGGCCAGGTCACCAACCAGGTCGTCTCCGGCGGTCTCTCGGTGACCCTCGCCGACCCGCCGGGCCTCTACATCCAGATGCCGGACTTCAGCCAGTACCAGCTCCCCCCCAACGCTCCGCCGGGCGCGCTGCCCTCCGACTACTGGACGGTCGTGCGGGGCACGCTCGAGCTCGACGATCAGTTCGGCAACCCGCTGCCCGGAAACCTGATCCTCCACGCCGTCTTCGAGGTGCCGGCCGACCAGGGCTTCACGGTCAGCGACATCACGATCGCCGGCCAGAAGATCCTCTACGCCTCCCAGGTCGCCGCGACCTACTCGGTCCAGATCAACGCCATGGCGACCCCGGCCGCGGTGCCGGCGGCCCAGCCCTGCGTGGGCAACCCGGCGACCGCCTATCCCCAGCCGTTCCAGATGTTCTTCACCAACCTGTGGAACGCCTACTACGGCACCGCCGTCGCCAACCCGGTCCAGTTCCCCATGAACCTCGCGAGCAACACGGTGATCATCCCGCCGATCGTCAAGCCGGGCCAGAAGGGGGTGCTCTTGACCCTCACCTGCACCGGCGTCGTGCCCGGCCCCTCGGGCGAGTTGCCCCAGGTCGCCTTCGACGGCAACGACATCGCGGTCACGGTCCTCGGCCTGACCGAGAACCTGACCTACGCCGTCCCCGGCAACTCCTACCCGGGCGCCGTGCAGGCCCTCTCCCTGTCGATCGACGTCCCGAGCGGCGCCAGGCTGGGACTCCGCAGCATCACGATCGCGAGCTACGGCGCGACCGCGGGTCAGCCGGCTCCGGCCTTCTTGAACGTCCTCCCCGGGGGGGGCGCGTGATGAGAGGCCCGGGTATCGTCTTCAGGGCGGCGGCCGTCGTGGCGGCCGCCCCGTTCCTTCTCGCCGGAGCGCTCGCGGCCCAGACCGGCTTCAGCTGCATCAAGCCCCCCACGGTGAGCTCCACCCTCCCGGTCGACACCGCGATCACCGATCAGGACGACTTCAACTGCTTCGGCTGGCAGGAGTTCATCGCCCTCAACTGGAAGGCCTCGCCGACCCAGGCCGGGCAGCCCGACCCCAACGCCGGCCCGGCGGTCTTCGGCGCGCCGTCGACGACCGGCGACACCCCGGCCGTCGTCTGGGAGAGCTACATCGCGGATACCCAGGTGTTCCTGCCGAACGGCGCCCCTCCCGGCCCCTTCGGCGGCTCTCTCGGCGCGGCGGCTCTCCCCGCCTCCTGCAACGCGGGCAACGCCCGGGCGAAGCTCCTGGCGCCCAAGCGCTCCAGGGACCGCTTCCCCACCGGCTACCACCTCCTGGAGAGCACCTCGAAGTTCACGCCCAAGCTCGTGCGCTCACTCCTCCGCGCGCCCGGTGCCGTCAACGACGATCTCTCGGAGATCATCCAGGCCGGCACCCACTCCTGGCTGACGGCTCAGAACGGCAATCTCACCTTCTACGAGATCCGTTTGAATCAGGATGAGTACAACTACATCGCGAGCAACAAGCTCTACGACGCCAACTGCCAGTGGCAGGCGGTGCAGCCGGGCGGCCCCGGCGTCCTCCTCCCCGGGGGGGCGACCTCCTACGGCCCGGTGGGGGCGATCGAGGTCAAGGCCGCCTGGCTGCCGCTCACCGATCCCAGCCTCTACTCGCGGTACCTGACCGCGCAGACCGTGATCGTCAACCCCGACGGCTCCTGCCAATCGGTCGTCGTGGGCCTCGTGGGGCTCCACATCATCCACAAGACTCCCAACGCGCAGCAGATCGCCTGGGCGACCTTCGAGCACGTGAGCAACGACCCCGACGTCAATCAGGTCAAGGCCGGCGGCCTTTCGGCCTATACCTACTACAACCCCAACTGCAACCCCGCGACCGACCCCTACAAGTGCGCGGTCGACACCCAGCCCGCCGCCTGCGGCACGGGCACGAACCCGCCGTGCAACTACGCGGCGCCCATGCAGGTGGTGCGCAGCAACCCGCTCCCAGCGAACGTCGTGGCGCTCAACAGCTACGTCCAGAACCTGATCCAGAAGTCGAACCCGACCTCGGTCTTCCGCAACTACCAGCTGGTGAACGTGATGTGGCCCAACCGCAACACCAACATTCCGCCCGGAGCCACGACGCCGCTGACCGACGGCAACGCGCAGCCGCCGCTCTCCCAGGGAGGCCTCGCCAACACGACGCTCGAAACCTATTTCCAGACGACGGCGGTCTGTCTGACCTGTCACACCGGAGCGCCGATCTCCAGCAACACCTCGCACGGCAAGACCAACTTCGCCTCCGACTACAGCTTCCTCTTCCTCAGCGCCCAATCGCCCGCGAGCCCGCCCGCCAACGAGTGCACGCCGGCGAGCGCGGCCAAGGCGAAGGGGGTGAAAAAGGGGAAGAGGCGGTGAGGTTTTCGATCCCTTGAGAGTCACCCGAGCTCAAAAAAGCCGACGACCCGAGCCCCCAGGAGACGCAGATCGTCGAGATGCTTCTCGACGATCGTTTCGACGATGGCAGGGTCCACGGTCCGGTACTCGTGAACGGCGATGTTCCGGAATCCCACCATGCGCCTCAACCGGCCGGCCAGCTCGCGGTCGATCACACCTCTCTCCTGGAGGAGAGTGAAGACAGCGGCCGTCGAGTCCGGAACGCCATAACCCTCCTCGGCCACGACATGAGCGGCGAGATCGATGGCGCCCTGGATCGCGCGCTGGAGATTGAGCGCGGTGATGTCCTCGATATCGACCGGTTGCAGATCCTTCCGCCTCTCGCCACGGACCTCGGCGATCCGCTGGAGGCAGCGGTCGATGATGTCGAGCTTGGCGGTGACGACGTCAGGGTCGACCATGTGCCACCCGCTCGAAGAGGGCCCGCTCGGCACCGCGGCGCACGATCTTCAGGTCTTCGTACAGGCTCAAGGCGCGGCTGAAGAAGGCCGCGCGCCGGCTCGGGTTCCGGTCGACCAGGAGCCGGCCATGACGCAGCACCTGCATGGCGAGGATCGGCGGAGCCGAGTCGAGGTCGATCAGGTCCACCTCGCGGCCGAGGAGATCTCCGAGGTCGGCCGCCGCGGCGAGCCGTTCGAAGGGAGACGGAGGCCGCAGGAAGAGCGCCGCTAAGTCAAGATCCGAGTCCGGGCCGGCCGTGCCCCGGGCTTCGGAGCCGAACAGCCAGAGGGCGGACAGCCCGAACCGCCCGTCCAGCCACTCGACCGCGCGCTCCAGATCGCCAGGTTCCAACATAGCTCCATCGTAACAGAGCACGCCCACCCTCCGGGGTCGGCGTGCGGACCGCCTACAGCTTTGCCGCCCCCAAAGTAGCCAGCCGTTCCTTCCGGATCTTCGCGCTGGGATACACTCTCCTGGCCTCAGGGAGCTCCAGATGCTTCAGCTCGAATCCACGAACATTGAGGTTGGCGCGGAAGCGGCGGGGAAGGAAGACGCCATCCGCCAGGTTGCCCTTCTCCTCGTGCGCTCCGGCTGCATCGCGCCGGGGTATGCCGAGAGCATGCTGGCGCGGGAAGACGTCGCCAACACCTATCTCGGCAAGGGGGTCGCCATCCCCCACGGCATGCCGAAGGACCGCGAGCTGATCCAGCGCACCGGCCTCGCCGTGCTCCAGGTGCCGGCCGGGGTGGCCTGGCAGCCGGGGGACACCGCACGCCTGATCGTCGGCATCGCGGCCCGCTCCGACGAGCACCTGGACGTCCTCGCCAACCTGACCGACCTGCTCTTCGACGACGCCCTGATCGAACGGCTGGCGATCACCACCGACCCGCACGAGATCGCCGCCGCCCTCTCCGCCGCGCGCGGCGAGGCCGCACCGGGCGCCGGAGAGCCGGCCGACTTCGCGCGCTCGGTCGAGGCCCGGATGGCCGGCGCGCACGGCCTCCACGCCCGTCCGGCCACGGCCTTCGTCGACTTGGCGAAGAGCTTCGACGCCGAGGTCGTCGTCCGCCACGGCGCCAAGACGGCCAACGGCAAGAGCCTCGCCGCGCTGCTCCGGCTCGGGGTCAAGAACGACGGCAAGGTGAGGATCTCGGCCCAGGGGCCCGACACCGAGGTCGCCCTTGCCGCCCTCCGGCTCAAGATCGAGGAGGTCGAGGAGGAGGAGGTCTTCCTCGCTGGCCCCACCCACGGCTGGAAGCCGAAGTCGGCGGGGACGACGGTGCCCGGGCTCGCGGCGTCGCCGGGCCTGGCGATCGGCCCTTTGCGGCTGCTGCGCCAGCAGAAGATCGTCTTCGAGCGGACCGCGAGAGACCCCGAGCGCGAGCGCGAGCGGCTGCGGGAGGCCATCGCCACCGCGCGCAGGGAGCTCCAGGAGCTCTACCAGGACGTCAAGGCGAAGTCCGGCGAGGCCGGCGCCGCCATCTTCCGCGCCCACTCCGAGTTCCTCGCCGATCCCGACCTGATCGACCGCGCCGGCCGCGGGATCGCTTCGGGGCAGAGCGCCGGCTGGGCCTGGCAGCAGACGATCGAGGGCGAGGCGGATTCCCTGTCCAGGCTCGACGATCCGCTCCTCGCCGGCCGGGCGACGGACCTCCGCGACGTCGGCACCCGGGTCCTGCGGGGGCTCGCCGGGGTGATCGCAGAGGAACCGGACCTGCCGGCCGGGCCCGTCATCCTCCTGGCCGACGACCTCACCCCCTCCGACGCCGCCGGTCTCGACCCGGCGCGGGTCCTCGGCTTCTGCACGGCCGGCGGCGGGCCGACCTCGCACTCGGCGATCATCGCCCGCTCGCTGGGCATCCCGGCCGTCGTCGGCGTGGGGCCGGCGGCGCTCCACCAGCCCGACGGGGCGACCGCGATCCTGGACGGCGACAACGGCGTCCTCTATGTCGACCTCGGCGAGGACGACCTCCGGGCCGCCCGGGCGGCGCAGGGCTCGCTCGCCGATCTCCGCGACGCCGAGCACCGGACCCGCTATGAGCCGGCCCTGACGACCGACGGGGTGCGGATCGAGGTCGTCGCCAACACCGGTCTCTCGCGGGAGGCCGCGCAGGCGGTCGAGGCCGGCGGCGAGGGGATCGGGCTCATGCGGAGCGAGTTCCTCTTCCTCGAGCGCGCCACGCCGCCCTCGGAAGACGAGCAGTACGCGGCCTACCGGGAAGCCGTCGAGGCGCTCCTCGGCCTGCCCCTCATCGTCCGCACCCTGGACATCGGCGGCGACAAGGCGGTGCCCTACCTCGACCTGCCGGCCGAGGACAACCCGTTCCTCGGCGTCCGCGGCATCCGGCTCTGCCTCGCCTATCCCGAGCTGTTCAAAACCCAACTCCGGGCGATCTTCCGCGCCGCCGCCCACGGGCCGATCAAGATCATGTACCCCATGATCGCCACCCCGCAGGATCTCGGAGCGGCGCTCGCCATCACCGAGGAGATCCGCCGGGAGCTGGGCGCCGAGAAGATCGAGGTCGGGATCATGATCGAGGTGCCCTCGGCGGTCTTGATGGCGCCCGAGCTTGCCGGACAGGTCGACTTCTTCTCGATCGGCACCAACGACCTGACCCAGTACGTGCTGGCCATGGACCGCGGCAACCCGGCGCTCGCGAGACAGGCCGACGGCCTCCACCCGGCGGTGCTCCGGATGATCGATCAGACCGTCCGCGCCACCGCCGGCAAGGACACCTGGGTCGGCGTCTGCGGCGGGGTGGCGGGCGATCCGCTGGGGGCGGTGATCCTGATCGGCCTCGGGGTGACCGAGCTCTCGGTCAGCATCCCGAGCATCGCGGCGATCAAGGCCCGGGTCCGCACCGTCTCGATGAAAGAGGCCCAGGCGCTCGCCCGCCGGGCGCTCGCCTGTACCAGCGCCGAGGCGGTGCGCGGCCTCGTCCAGGCGCGGGGGAACGCCCGGTCATGACGCCCGGTCCGGCGGTCGTCACCGTCACCCTGAACCCGGCGATCGATCAGACCCTGGCGATCCCCGGCTTCGCCGCCGGCCGGGTGAACCGGGTCGTGACGAGCCGGTCGGACGCCGGGGGCAAGGGGGTAAACGTCGCCTGCTTCCTGGCCGACCTCGGGATCGCGGTCGCCGTCACCGGGTTCCTGGGCATGGAGAACCAGCGCCCCTTCGAAACCCTTTTCGAAGAGAAGGGCATCGTCGATCGTTTCGTCTCGCTCCCCGGCCCGACCCGGATCGGCATCAAGATCGTCGACGAAGAGACCGGGGAGACGACGGACATCAATTTTCCCGGCCTGACGCCGGGGCCGGAAGAGATCACCCGTCTCTTCGAGCGGATCGCGGATCTCGCCGGGCCGGGCCGCTGGTTCGTGCTCGCCGGCAGTGTTCCGGCCGGGCTGGCGGACGACATTTACGCCGGGTTGATCGACGTGATCCATGCCGGAGGTGGGCGGGTCGTGCTCGATACGAGCGGCCGACCGCTCCGCGCGGCGCTTGCGCGCCAGCCTGAGGTGATGAAACCGAACCTGGAAGAACTGGGCGAGCTGGTGGGGCAGACGCTCGACTCCCCCGGCGCGGCGCGGGACGCCGGCCGCTCGCTCCTCGCGCAGGGTGTCGAACGGGTGGTGGTCTCGATGGGGGCTACTGGCGCGGTGTTCGTCGATCGCGAGCAGGCGCTCCTCGCCCGGCCGCCCCGGGTTACGGTTGCGAGCACGGTGGGCGCCGGGGACGCGATGGTCGCCGGGATCGTTTACGCCCTCCTCCAGCACCTCCCGCTCGCGGAGCTCGCCCGGACGGCGACGGCGAGCGGCGCCAACGCGGTGACCCGGATCGGCTCCGGAATGGAAGACCGGGCCGAGTGGGAAAAACTGATCGGAGAGGTCAAGATCGAAGCTCTCTAGCATCGAGCGATTGAACATCTCAGGAGCGGCATCATGGCGAAAATCGTTGCGATCACGGGCTGTCCCACGGGCGTCGCTCACACCTTCATGGCCGCCGCGGCGCTCGAAAAGACCGCCGCGGTGATGGGCCATGAGATGAAGGTCGAGACGCAAGGGTCCCAGGGGGTGAAGAATCCGCTCTCGGCCGCCGACGTCGCCGCGGCGGACGTGGCGATCGTCGCCTCCGACATCCACGTCGACGTCGCCCGCTTCGCCGGCAAGCCGATCGTGGCCGTGCCGGTCAGCTCGGCGATCCGGAATACCCGGGCGGTGATCGAAAGCGCGCTCGCGGAGCTAGGCGAAGCCGCGAAGACCCCGGAGGCCCTGGTGCCCCTCGCGAGCCCCGCGCCGGCACCGGCGATGGCGGCGATGCCGGCTGCCAGCTCGCCCAAGCTCCTCGTCGGTGTGACCTCCTGCCCGACCGGGATCGCGCACACCTTCATGGCCGCCGAGGCGCTCAAGAAATCGGCCGCGGCGCTCGGGTACGAGATCCGGGTCGAGACCCAAGGCTCGGTGGGGGCGAAGAACCGCTTGACCGACGACGAGATCGCGCGGGCCGACGCCGTCGTCATCGCCGCCGACGCCTACGTGGACACCGCCCGCTTCGCCGGCAAGCGCCTGTACCAGACCTCGACCAAGGCGGCGCTCCATGACGGGCGGAAGGTCCTTGAGGAGGCCCTGGCTCTCCCCCAGCCGATCGCCACCGCCGCCACCCCCGCCACCGTCGGTTCGATCGCGCCGCTCCAGAAAACCCGCTCGCGGACGGGCTTCTACAAGCATCTGATGACCGGCGTGTCGTACATGCTGCCCCTGGTCGTCGCGGGCGGGCTGCTGATCGCCCTGGCGTTCGCGATCGGGGGCCTCCACGCGGCCGACCATCCGGGCACGCTCGCCTGGGCGTTGCTGACGATCGGCGGCGGGACGGCCTTCCAGCTCTACGTTCCCGTGCTCGCCGCCTTCATCGCCTACTCGATCGCGGACCGGCCGGGTCTCACCTCGGGCTTGATCGGCGGGATGCTGGCGATGACCCTGGGCGCCGGGTTCCTCGGCGGGATCGCGGCGGGGTTCCTGGCGGGCTATGCCACCCGCTTCATGAACGACTCGATCCGGCTGCCGGCGAGCCTGGAAGGCCTGAAGCCGGTGCTCCTCCTGCCGCTCCTCTCGACCCTCGTCGTGGGGCTGGTCATGATCTTCGTCGTCGGCCCGCCGGTCAAGATCCTGCTCGTCGGCCTGACGAATTGGTTGAACGGGATGCAGGCGTCGAGCGCCTTGGTGCTCGGCGTGCTCCTCGGGGCGATGATGGCGTTCGACATGGGCGGGCCGGTCAACAAGGCGGCCTATACCTTCGCGGTCGGCCTCCTGGCCTCCAAGGTCTACGGGCCGATGGCGGCGGTGATGGCCGCGGGCATGACGCCGCCGCTGGGGCTGGGGCTCGCGGCGACCCTGTTCAAAAACCGTTTCAATCAGGAGGAGCGGGACGCCAGCAAGGCGGCGATCGTGCTCGGCATCTCCTTCGTCACCGAGGGCGCGATCCCCTTCGCCGCCAAGGACCCGCTGCGGGTCATCCCCTGTCTCGTGGCCGGTTCGGCGGTGACCGGCGCCATCTCGCTGGCGTCGAGCGTGGGGCTCGTGGTGCCGCACGGCGGGGTGTTCGTCCTCGTGATCCCCCACGCGGTGCAACATCTGGGGATGTACGTCGTCGCCATCGCCGCCGGCACCCTGGTCACCGTCGCCGCGCTCTACCTGGCCAAGCGGCCGCTCGTTCCGGAGATCGAATGAAAGCCATCGGTTTCGTACAATCCCTGCCTGTCGTCGATCCGTCGAGCCTCTTCGAATTCGCAGCGGAGACCCCGGCTCCCGGCCCTCACGACCTCCTGGTGCGGGTGCGGGCGGTCTCGGTCAATCCGGTGGACTTGAAACAGCGGCAGGGCGCCGCCAAGGGCACGACCCTCCCCACGCCGCGCATCCTCGGTTTCGACGCTTGCGGGACGGTCGAGGCCGTGGGCTCCGAGGTCGATCTCTTTCAAGCAGGAGACGAGGTCTGGTACGCCGGGAGCATCAAGCGACCCGGCACCAACGCCGAGCTCCATCTCGTGGACGAGCGGATCGCCGGACCGAAGCCGGCAAGCTTGAGCCCTGCCGAGGCCGCGGCGATGCCGCTCACTTCTCTCACCGCCTGGGAGGCGCTCTTCGACCGCATGCACGTCCCCGAAGGAGGCGGCGCCGGCAAGACTCTCCTCATCGTAGGCGGAGCCGGCGGCGTGGGCTCGATCGCCATTCAGATCGCCAAGCAGCTCACCCAGCTCCAGGTGATCGCCACCGCCTCGCGCCCGGAGTCGGCCGGCTGGTGCCGCGAGCTGGGGGCGGACGCGATCGCCGACCACCGGGACCTCCTCGCCTCCGTGCGGGCCGGAGGCAGGCAGCACGTCGACGCCATCCTCTGCACCAACGATTTCGAGGGCCACTGGGACGCCCTGGCAGAGCTGATCGGTCCCCAGGGCGTCGTCTGCTCCATCCTCGGCGCGGCGCGCCTGGACATCGGCAAGCTCATGGCGAAGAGCGCCACCCTCACCTGGGAGCTGATGTTCACCCGTTCGAGCTTCGAGACCCCCGACCTGATCGAGCAGCACCACATCCTCGCCCGCGTGGCCGCCCTGGTCGACGCCGGACGCCTGCGGACCACATTACGCGAGACTCTCTCCGGCTTCACCGCCGAGAACCATAAAGAAGCGCATCGCAGGATCGAGGCTGGGAATATGATCGGTAAAATTGCGATCAGCTACTGAAGAGGCCCTGCCGCGAGTACCAGATCCGAGACGCTGCTCCGCCCCGAGCCTGTTTGTATATTGTGCATTTTCCTTGGCGTTCGTCGGCACGGATTGTGCAACTCTTTCTAAGCGTGGTTATCGCGAGTCTCGAAAATACTTGCCTACACCGGGCCGACCGAATCGGGGCTTGCTCGATTGACTACGACTAGGAGTCCATCATGGCCAACACCACTGTGGAGACCCACCCCAACGTCCTATCGACCGCCGCCATCCTCGGCGACAGCGTCGTCAACCGTACCGGCGAGAGCCTCGGCAAGATCGAGGAGCTCATGCTCGACCTGGAGAAGGGGCGCGTCGCCTACGCCGTCCTCTCCTTCGGCGGCTTCCTGGGGATGGGCGAAAAGCTGTTCGCTATTCCGTTCGAGGCTCTGAAGCTCGACGCCAGCCGTGAGCACTTCACGCTCGACGTCGACAAGGATAAGCTGAAGAACGCCCCCGGCTTCGACAGGAATCATCCCCCGCAGGCGTCGGACCGCACCTGGGGCGCCGAGGTCTACAAGTTCTACGGTTACAAGCCCTACTGGCAGTAAAACCGGGCCAGTATCGAGCAGGACGAGGGCGGCCGTTCGGCCGCCCTCTCTGTTTCAGGCGGGGTGACGGCGAACTATCGGTACAAATTGCACGTAAGAAGTGCTCGTGTCCGCCTTGCGGCGAGGTAGCGGCCTCTTGAGTCACGATTCAAGTGGATTTATTCCGGCTCCTCGAGCACCGTCTCCTCCGGCACGTCCGTGGGGCTCCCGAATTCGAGCTTGTAGCCGTCCGGATCCCGCAAGGACGTGACCCACAGCGCATTCCCCACGAAGGGTTTCGAGGCCTCGATCCCGCGTGACTTGACCTCGCGGTAGATCGCCAGGGCGTCTTCGCACTGGAAGCAGATCGTTACGCCTTCGCCGACCTTCCCCTGGGGCACCCAGGAATCGTGCCCCTCCTTCCGAAACTCCTGCAGCATCAGGGCCGCTCCCCCGAGCTCAAGCCAGCACCAGCGGAGCTTGCCGTCGACGATCCATCGCTTCGTCATCTCGAAGCCGAGGCCCTCCACGTAGTAGCGGACGGACTCGTCCATGTTCGCGACGGCGAAAAACGGCACGGCCTGCTTGACGTTCGGTTCCTTCGGTTCGCTCATGGTTCTCCTTGGCGCCGAGCCAGTCGAGCGAGCCGTGCCGCGCTTTCGGCGACACCCGCCGGCACGTCGAAGGCCACGTAGATATCGTGCGCTTCCTGCCACAGCCGTCTCGCCTCCTCGGGCTCGCCGGCATCGTCTTTGAGGACCGCGAGACTGCGGATGGCGTTGGCTAGATCGAGCGACCGAGTGTGCTCGTGGTCGCGATAGAGCTCCAGGGCTTCGTGGTAGCAGGGCTCGGCCAGCCTCACGCGTCCCGACTCGTAGTGAACGTCGCCAAGATGGCGAACCGTGTGGGCGAGCTGGAGCGGCTCGTCCAGCTCGCGGAAGATGGCGACGGCTTCCTCGTAGTGCTGTCGCGCGGCATCGGCGTCCGGCAGGCGTCTCTCGAGCTCGCCGAGGTCTCTCAGTACCTGCGCCAGCTCGACTCGGGGGCCTTCTTGGCGTAAGAGATCGACGGCGAGGAGGAGATCGCTCTGGGCATCCGCGAGTCGGTTCTCTCTTCGTGCCTGGAGTGCTTGGCGTAGGAGGTTGTCGGTTGTAGGTGACATCGCGCGTGCCCCACCTCTGGACTCTAACAGACCCTTCTGGACTCTACGAAGAGCCTTTAGGAGCCGAGAGTGAAGACTTAGGACGCGAGAAGGCTCATTTTGGAGGCGGAACAGAGGGCTTTGGACGCTTAAAAGACCATTCTAGAGTCCGAACTGAGCATTTCAGAAGCATGGACTCCGAGCTCGTAAAAGCTCATTCCGGACTCGAAAAAGCTCATTCCGGACTC
>JAXDLD010000660.1:0-10838 GCA_034666805.1 Acidobacteriota bacterium | reverse complement strand
GACCGCCGATCCGGCCGGGAGCGACCTCTTCCTCGAGCCCCAGGACCTCTTCGAGACCGGGAAGCCGGAGGTGACCCGGGAGGCCGGAGCCACCGTCTTCCGGGTGCCGCTCACCCCCAAGCAGATGGGCAAACCGCTCCCCGCGACCTTCCCCTTCGCCTGGACGGCCACCGGCCTCCATCCCCTCCAGAGCGACGGCAAGGCGGTCGCCCTCGCCGCCCGGACCGCGGTCTCACTCCACCCCGAAGCGAGCCCGCCGGGCCCACCCGCCGCCACCCGGGGAATCGACCGGGGGCTCCCGCTGACCGGCCTCGCCGTGCTCTCCACCCTCTTCGCACTCGTCCTCTGGGGGTTGCTGGGAGAGCGGACGCTCGGGCGATCTCCCGGACGCGAGGCCCTGGGCTTCCTCGCCGCCGGGGTCACCCTCGCCCTCCTCTACCTGCTCTCGCGGTCGGTGCGGCCGGAGGGGCTCGCCGCGATCGAGCTGGCGCTCCTCGGCATGTCCCTCTTCGCCTGGCTGCACCGGATCGCCGCCGGACGGAGTAAGCTCTCCTGGGCGCTCTGGACCGCCCTCGGGCTCTCTGCCAGCGCCGCCCTCTGGATCGCCGCCCGGAGCCGCCTCGGATGAACCCCCGCTCCGCCGCTCGCGGAGCCGCTACCTAAAGGAGGTCTCTCATGCGCAGATGGAACTGGATCGCCAAGCCGGCCCTCGTCTTGGGCGCTCTCGCCCTGACCAGCCTGCCGGCCCTCGCCACCGGGACGGTCGGCGAGGCCGCGCCCGCCTTCAGCCTGAAGGGGCTCGACGGCAAGAGCCACTCGCTCGCCGACTACTCGGGCAAGGTCGTCGTCCTCGAATGGCTGAACCCCGATTGCCCCTTCTCCAACCGCCACGCCGAAGAGAAGACCATGACCACCTTGGCCGCCAAGTACGGCGAGGTGGTCTGGCTCGGGATCGACAGCTCGAGCCCAAGCTCGCGCGACTACATGAAGCCGGCCGAGATGCGCGCCTGGACGGAGAAGAACGGCATTCACTACGCCGTGCTCTACGACGACTCGGGCTCCGTGGGCCACGCCTACGGCGCCAAGACCACCCCTCACATGTTCGTCATCGGCAAGGACGGCAAGATCGCCTACAACGGCGCCATCGACGACGACCCGAGCGGCCGGAAAAGCAGGGTGGAGCGGGTGAACTACGTCGACCACGGCCTCACCGCCGAGCGCTCCGGCAAGACGCCAGACCCCGCGGCCACCAAGCCCTACGGCTGCAGCGTCAAGTACTGAGACGGTCGAACGGAAGGAACGGCCCGGGCGCTCCGCGAGGGAGGCCCGGGCCGACCTGTATCGGAGGGGGGCTGCTTTTCCTTCTTGACGAATTTGGCCCGTTGAACTACGCTGTTAACATTCGTAAACACATTTTGGATGTTGTTGCCAAACATCCAATCGGGATCGGAAGACGATCCCAGACATCGTTCAACGGTCGGCACTTTTCTGATCAGGAGGGGTCCAATGTCTTATACGAGAGAGGGAATCATGTCTCAGGTATGTGTGGCCTTCGGCCAGGGGACCGGCGAGGTCCGGGTCTCGCAGGAGGCCTGCACGGCGCTCTACGACCGCTACTCGCGGATGATCACGGAGGAGGTGCTCGCCAACTGGGGAGAGCAGGCCGTCCAGGTCCTCGAACGGATCCGGGTGCTCGGCCGCATGGTGGCGACGCAGACCCATCTCGCCGGCCAGAGCGTCATCTCCGCCGGCCTGCTGATGACGGCCGCGCTGCAGGTTGAGCTCAACTCCGAAACCTACATCTGCGGTGGACCGCCGAAAGCCGTGACGGCCTAGCCTTAAGGCGGCCCTCCAGCCCAGGAACTGCGGCGTGCGGATCCGGCTCCTGACGCGGATGGTCCTCTTGCTGGCGGCGATCAAGATCGCCGCCACGCTTCTCGTCCTCCTGCACTCCGGCAGCCTCCCGAACGGCCTGCATTTCGCCTACGTCCTCTGCTTCAGCGTCGCGTCGCTCCTCCTCTTCACGACCGGTGCCGGAGACCCGCGGGCTTTCGCCCTGGGGGGCTTTTTCCTGGTGATGGCGAACGCCTTCTGCCGGAGCTCGCTCCTGGAGCTCGCGAAGGCGCCCCCCGGACCCTGGCCCGACCTCGTGCACGCGGCCGGGGCCCTGGCGCTCGACGGTTTCCTCCCGCTCTTCTTCTGGATGTTCGTCCGTACCTTCCCGGAGACCCCGGTGCCGCGCCGGGTGCGGCGGCTGATGGCCGCCGGCATCACCGCCTCGGCCTGGGTCGGCAGCCTGCTCGGCCTGGCGACCCTGGCGGCGGCCCTGGCCGGGCTCGAAGGGAGGGAGGTCGCCTCCTTTCTCGCGCCCAGACCGGGCGGCGGCATCTACGACCTGATGATCCTCCTGCTCCTCCTCCCCACCCTCCCGATCCTCGTCTACAAGGCCCGGCTCACCCGGGGGGAGGAGGCCCGGCGCGTCCAGCTCTTCGTCACCGCCATCGTCCTGGCCTTGGCGCCGGCCCTGATCGAGATCGCGGCCGAGTACACTTTTCATCGCTATAAAATTGCCCTGGGCCAGAACCTGGGAGGTGCCCGCGAGCGGATGCGCTGGCGGGTCAGCATTTTCCTCCTGCCGCTCCCCGCGGTCACCTCCTACGCGGTGCTCGTCCACCGCGTCCTGCCGGTCCGCTTCATGGCCCGACGGGCTCTCCAGTACACCTTCGCCCGCTACTCGACGCTCGTCCTCGCCGCGATCCCCGGCGCCGCCCTCTGTGCTTACGTCTACATCCACCGAGAGCTGTCGATCCGGGAGTTTCTCTACGGTCCCCAGCTCCTCCTCATCCTCATGACCCTCCTCCTGGCGTGGGCCGCGCCGCGCTACCGGGTGCGCCTGCTCGACGCCATCGACCGCCGCTTCTTCCGCGAGCAGTACGACGCCCGCCGCATCCTCACCATGGTGGTGCAGCAGCTCCGCGGGACCCACCAGGTGCTCGACATCGCCGAGCTCCTCTGCCGCGGCATCGATCAGGCCCTTCACCTGCAGGCGATCGCCGTGCTCGTCGAGGACCCGCGCTCGGGCAACCTCGTCGATCCGCGGAGCCGGGCCCGGAAGCTCGACGCCTCCTCCGCCCTCGCCCAGCGGATCGCGAGCGCCACCGACCCGCTCTTCGTCGACCTCGGCAGCCCGCGGGGGAGCCTCGCCAAGCTTCCCGAGGACGACCGCCGCTGGCTCACCGCCGCGGGCTTCCGGCTGCTGGTTCCCACCGTGGCGCGCGACGGCTCGCTCATCGGGGTCATCTGCCTGGGCGACAAGAAGAGCGGGCTCCCCTTCCTGAAGGAAGACAGGAAGCTCCTGGTCGACATCGCCAACACGGCGGCCCTGAGGATCGAGCTCGAGCTCAAGCAGACCTGGTCCCCCCGCGGGCACGAGGACGATTCGCGCGCCGGCTTCCTCCCCGAGACCGAAGGCGCCCATCCGCCGGAGAACGCCAAGGAGTGCCTCTCCTGCGGCGCCCTCTATCTGCCCTACACGGTCATCTGCACCAACTGCAGCCGGCGGCTCGAGCCCTCGGTCGTCCCCTACCTCCTGCCCGGCAAGTTCCGCTTCGAGCGCCGGCTGGGGGCGGGCGGCATGGGGGTCGTCTACCGCGGGATCGACATGGCGCTCGGCCGCGCCGTGGCGGTCAAGACCCTGAAGCGGGTCTCCCCCGAGGACGCCATGCGGCTGCGCCGGGAGGCGCGCACCGCCGCCGCCGTCTCCCACCGGCACCTGGCCGCGGTCTACGGCCTGGAGACCTGGCAGGGCACCCCGCTCCTCGTCATGGAGCTGATGGAGGGGGGGACCCTCACTCAGCGGATCGCCAAGGGACCGCTCTCGGCCCGCGAGACGGTGGACCTGGGGATCGCCATGGCTGAGGCGCTGGAGCACCTCCACGCTGCCGACATCCTCCATCGGGACGTCAAGCCGAGCAACATCGGCTATACCCGGGACAGCGTCCCCAAGCTCATGGACTTCGGCATCGCCCGCGTCCTCTTGGACCTGCGGCCGGAGCGGAACACGGCGCCTTCCGACTTCGACGACGGGGACTCGACCGTCCTCCCGCCGACCTCGATCTGGGACCACTCCCCCACTTCGATCACCTGGTCCCGCCAGCTCGTGGGCACCCTCTCCTACCTCTCGCCGGAGGCGCTGAGCTCGGAGGCGCCGAACACCTCCTTCGACCTCTGGGGCCTGGCGGTCGTGCTCTACGAGTGCATCCTGGGACGCAAGCTCTTCGCCGGCATGGACATGAAGCAGACCATGGCACGCATCCGCCAGGGGCGGGTGCCGGACTACGAGCAGACCTGCCCCGACCTCGATCCCGCCATGGGTCGGTTCTTCCGCTCGGCCCTCCACCGCACCCCCTCCCGCCGGCCGGGGAGCGCCCGCGACATGCGCCGGCGCCTGGAGGAGGTGCGGAGCAGGCTGACCGAGCCGCTGCCGCCGGAGGGCTCCCCGTAGGCGTGCTAGTACGGCCCGCCCATCTCCGTCATCAGCGGCTTGGTCTTGGTCGCGAGGCCCACGCCGTCCCCCAGGGGGAGGAGGGAGGCGCGGAGCTGGGGGTGGATCATCAGGTAGCCGTTGAAGGCGCGGAGGGCGTCGGCCTTCGGGTCGTCCGACTCCGGCGGCTCGGCGACGTGCCCCTTCCACAGGAGGTTGTCGAAGACCAGGAGCCCCCCGACCCGGAGCCGCGGCAGGAGATAGTCCAGGTAGCGCCGGTACTCCGTCTTGACGGCGTCGACGTAGGCCATCTCGATGGGGCCGGGGAGCCTCTGGAGCACCTCCAGGGCCGGCCCCTCGATCAGCTCGACCCGGTCCATCACTCCGGCCCGTTCGAGCCAGCCGCGGGCCCGGGCGAGGCGCCCGGGGTCGGTGTCGATCGAGAGCACCCGCGCCTCCGGTGCCGCCCGGGCCAGGCAGAGCGTGCCGTAGCCGATGGCGGTGCCGACCTCGACGATGGTCCGGGCGCCGCTCGCGCGGGCGAGCACCTCGAGCAGCCGGCCGACCTCGGGGTCCGAGATGGGGATGTCCTCCTCTGCCGCCGCCGCCTCCATCTCGCGGAGGATCGGGTCGCGCGGCGGGAGCAGCCGCTCCAGGTAGAGCTCCTGCTCGGTGCGGATGATGAGTCCGATGCCTTCTTTCATCCCCCGATCCTACCAGCCGCCTGCGCTAAGATCCCAGGTCCATGAGATGCCGCTTGCCGAGAAAGCCCGTTGCCCCGTTCCTCCGCAACCTCCTCCTCCTGCTCGCGATTTGTCCCGATATCGCGGCCGGGCAGGCGGCGCCGGCTCCGTCCAAGCCGCCCCTCGCGGTCGAGGCGGTCGAGATCCGCCCGGCCAACCCCGGGCCGGACACCCTCTGCCAGTTGCGAGTGAAAGTCAGGAACGGCGGCACCCGGAAGGCCTCGTCCCTCGCCTTCGCCGTGCGCATCAACGGAGCGCCCCTCCCCGTCTACAAGCACCAAGTCTATTTGCAGGTGATCGACCCCGGGGCCACGGCCGAGGTACGCCTGTTCAACTTCTGGACGACCGAGACCGGGCGCCCCCTCCCCAAGGACGGTCCGCTCCGGCTGGAGGTCGCGCTCGCCGAGGCGCGCTGGGTGGAGGTCAAAAGCGAGGGGGGGGCCGAGGTCGTCACCCCGGTGGGGACCGTCCCGGGGCTGCCGGTGTCGGCGAGCCTCGCCGTCCCTTTGAAAAGACAGGGGCCGGGCTAGCTCCCCGGGTTCGTCCCGGAGCCGGCGGTCGCGGGAGCGGCCGGAGTCCAGGCCGCGTTCTCCAGGGCGACCGAGCGCGGACCGCCGCCGGGGAGGCCCGCCTTGAGCAGGCGGAAGTTGGGCTTCAGGTGGATCTCGCAGCTCCCGCCCGCAGGCGCCGCGTCGACCGGGATCTCAACCTGATGCTCGCCGGCGCCGGAGAGGCCGGTCTCGACCCCGCCGCAGGTGCCGCTGACGACGACCGAGGGGGCGTTCGAGGAGTCGTCGATCACCAGCTTCTCCGTCGGCCCCTTGCCGGCCGGGATCTTGAGCTCCAGCCAGAGGCTGCCGGGGCCGGAGAGCCCCTCGACCCGGACGGCGCCCGCCCGATCGAGCCAGCGCAGGGTGACGATCTGGCGGCTGCCTCCGGGCTCGCTCGGCAGCCAGGAGCCGGTAAACGAGAGGCGGGGACCGGCGCCCGGCGGGGGCACCTCGACCTCGGCCACCCGGTACTCGTGCCGGCCGAGGTCCGGCGCCGCCACCTCGAGCGGCCAGCGCTTGCCGCTCTTGTTGCCGTAGAGGCCGAGGCTGATCTGGTAGCGGCCGGGCGGCAGGGGTGCCGCCAGGGCCGACTGGAAGACCCTGACCACGTCCGTCACCGGGGTGCCCTCCTGCCAGCCTTGAGGGAAGGGGTGGTCGTAGGTGCGCACGATCGCTCCCTTGCCGTCCCGCAGGTGGACGAAGACGACCGGCTGGCCTGCGTCCCGGTCGAGACCGGCCGCGGGCTGCCAGGCGAGGTGGAGCTCCTGGGTCTCGGGGTAGCCCAGGGTCAGGCTCTGCGGCCGGACCTCGAGCTGCGCCACGGGGGAAGGCTTGCCGCAGGCGGCGGCGAAGAGCCCGACGGCGATCGACAGGGCGCGCGCTCTGGGTCTCATGGTTGGGGGAACGCTAGCCAGCCGTCGGGCTCCTGTCAAGGAGAACCGTTAAGAAGGAGTTAAGAAGGCCGGTAGGTCGCTGAGCAGTCGGGTCCCTCCCAGACCGTCACCTCGGCCAGGGGGACTCCGGGGAGGCGGGCGGCGAGGCCCTCGTAGAACCAGGCGGCGAGGCGCTCGGTTGTCGGGCTCAAGCGGTCGAAGGGAGGGATGGTGTTGACGTCCCGGTGATCGAGCACCGCCGCGAGCTCGGCGAGGGCTGCCTTGATCGCCATGAAGTCGAAGCCCATCCCCTCGGCGTCGAGCGTCTCCGTGGGGAGGGCTGCCTCGACCCGCCAGGTGTGGCCGTGGACGGGCTCCGGGGCGCCGCGGTAGGAGGTCAGGTGGTGGGCGGCCTCGAAGCGGGCGTTCACCCGGAGGACCCAGCTAGGCAAGGAGCTGCTCCACCCGCGCCACCACCATCTCCAGGGCCACCCGGTTCTCGCCCCCCTCGGGGATGATGACGTCGGCCCAGCGCTTCGAGGGCTCGACGAATTCGAGGTGCATGGGGCGGACCGTCTCCCGGTACTGGCGCAGGACGTCATCGACCGAGCGGCCGCGCTCGGCCATGTCGCGGCCCAGCCGGCGGATGAGCCGGATGTCGGCGTCGGTGTCGACATAGACCTTGAAATCGAGCAGGTCGCGGAGGCTCTTCTCGACGAAAATCAGGATCCCTTCGAGGAGCACGACCGGACGCGGCTCCACCCGCCGGGTCTTGTCGGTCCGGCGGTGGCGGACGAAGTCGTAGATCGGCAGCTCGGCGGGCTGCCAGGCCCGGAGCGCGGTCACGTGCTCCACCAGGAGGTCGTTGTCGAGAGCGCCCGGATGATCGAAGTTGTGGTGCAGGAGCTCGGCCTCGCTCCCCCACTCGATGTCCCGGTAGTAATTGTCCTGCTCCAGGAAGGCGATGCGGTGCTGGCCCACGGCTTCGAGGATCGCCCGCGCCACGGTCGTCTTCCCCGAGCCGGTGCCGCCGGCCACCCCGAGGATGCAGGGGCGCTGTCCTTCGGTATCGAAACGCCTGAGGCCGTCGAGCATCCGTCTCCCCCCTCCAACCGTCGCGGGGATTCTACGTCAGCGCTGGCAGCGCGGGCAGTAGAAGGTGCTCCGGCCCCCCTGGACGATGCGGCGGATGGGAGCGCCGCAGGCGGGGCAGGGCTCCCCCGCCCGGCCGTAGGCGGAAAGGGAGATCTGGAAGTAGCCGCTGTTGCCCTCCCCGTCGGCGAAGTCGTTCAAGGTCGTGCCGCCCCGTTCGATGGCTTCCCTTAGGACCTCGACGACGACCGCCGCCAGCCGCTCCCAGCGCGCCGGAGAGAGGCGGGCGACCGAGCGGGTAGGGTGGATGCGGGCCCGGAAGAGCGACTCCGTGGCGTAGATGTTCCCCACCCCGACGACGACTCCGGCGTCCATGAGGAAGCTCTTGACCGGTCCCCGGCGCCCGGCCGCCGCGGCGGCGAGAACCGCGCCGTCGAAGCCGGGGGAAAGCGGCTCGACCCCTAAGCCGGCGAAATGGCGGTCGCTCGGGAGCCGCGCCGTGGGGAGGGCGAGCACCATGCCGAAACGGCGCGGATCGCGCAGGCGCAGCCGCCTCCCGGAGCGGAGATAGAAGGCCACGTGCTCGTGCGGCTCCTCCGGCTCCCCTTCCGGCACCAGGGTGAGCCGGCCGCTCATCCCCAGGTGGACGACCAGGGTATCCCCCCCGTTCGGCCCGTCGAGGTCGATCAGCAGGTACTTGCCCCGTCGCCTCAGGGCGAGGATCGCCCGGCCGGTCACCCGCTTCGCCAGCTCGCCCGGCCTCACCCGCACCCGCAGGCGCGGGTCCCGCACGAGGGAGCGCTCGATCGTGTCCCCCACCAGGTGGGGTTCGAGGCTGCGGCGGAGGACCTCGATTTCGGGAAGCTCGGGCACAAGCGGGATTCTACCTTCGCCGCTTGACTTACGCCAAGCTTTGGCGTAAATAGAGCGTCATGAACGCGCCAGCTTCGCTTCTCTACTTCCCCGCTCTCCCCTTCTTCGGCCGGCCCGATTCCAAGGCTGCCGGCCCATCCCCGGCCCTGGAGCGCAGCTTCGAGAAGGCGGTCCGCCGCGGCCGGCCGATCGTCCTGGGCACGGTGGCGGTACCCTTCACGCTGGAGGCCTCCACCCGCCCGCTCCTCGCCGCCCTCTCCCGGGCCGAGGGGCTCGAGGTCTCGATCACCACCCGCTCTCCCCTCATCGTCCGCCATGTCGAGCTCCTGGCCGACCTCGACCGCCGCTCCGCGGTCACCGTGCGGATGCTGATCCCGACCGTCGACCCGGAACTCGCGGCGAGCCTGGAACCGGAGGCGGCGGACCCGCGTGCCCGGCTGCGGGCCGTCCGCCAGCTTTCCGAGGAGGGGATCGAGACCCGGGTCCTCTGCAGCCCTTGGCTGCCCGGGCTTCACGATCGCGAGTCGATCCTCTCCCCCCTCTTCGCCGCGGCCCGGGAGGCGGGAGCCTACGACGTCCAGCTCCCGCGTGAATCCCACGCCGGGGAGCGGACGCTCTCCGCCAGCCGGAGAGACCGCCGCCTGGCCCTCTTCCAGCGCCTGCGCCTGGAGCACGGGTTCCCGCAGACGATCCCTGGCCGGGGATAACGCCAATGCAGATGAAAAGGGGCCCTTAAGCGGGCCCCTTCGGATGGAACGTCGTGGGTGGGTTTCAGGCTTGCCGCTTGATCAGCGGACCGCTCTCGACCTTGACCAGGGCGTGCTGGCGGTCGAGGCCGAACTTGCGGTCGAGCATCTCCTGCTTGACGAAGCCGAGAAGGCGGTCGAGGTCGACCTGCATCCGGTCCATCTGCTCCTTCATGTTGAGGATCACCTCGACGCCGGCCAGGTTGACTCCCAAGTCGCGCGTCAGGGTGAGGATGATCTCCAGCCGCCTTATCGCCTCCTCGTCGTAGAGGCGGGTGTTGCCGGTGCTCCGGGCGGGCTTGATCAGGCCCTCACGCTCGTACAGGCGGAGAGTCTGCGGGTGAATCCCGAAGCGCTCGGCGACGACGCTGATCATGACGAACTTCTGCTCCGCTTTACGGCGCCTTACAGGCATTCAAAGCTCCTCCGTGACGGGCACCGCCCTCGCCGGGTGCGCCGGCCGCTTCGGGACGGCAACCCGGAGGATGCCGCTCTCGAAGCTCGCGGTGATGCTCTCGGTGTCGACCGGCACCCCGAGATCGAAGGCCCTGCGGAACGGTCCGTAGCTGCGCTCCATGCGCAGGAAGTTCCGGTTCTCGCCCAGGGCCTGGCGGCGGCCGGAAAGCTCCAGCCGCTTTTCCCGCACCTGGAGCTGGATGTCCTCCTTGGCCACCCCCGGCAGCTCGGCGAACAGGAGATAGGAATCCTCCGTCTCCAGCACATCCACCGCCGGGGCCCAGGTGCCGGGCAGGCCCAACCCCCCATCGCGTTCGTCGTAGTCCGCGGGGAGGAGGGCCTGCTCGAACAGGCTGTTGATCCGCTCCTGGATGCGAGCCAGCTCCTCCAGGTAGATCTTCTTCAGGGGTGCCATGGCGCGCGGCTCACTTCTTCTCGCCGACGTCGACGTACTCGGCGTCGATCACCTCGTCGCTCGCCCCGCCCGGGGGCCGCCCGCCACTCGCTCCGCCTGGACCGCCGGCACCCGGACCGGCTCCCGCCGCCCCGCCCTGGGCCTGCTGCTGGTACATCGCCTCGGCGAGCTTGTGCGAGGCCTGGGTGAGCCGCTCCGCGGCCTTCTCCATGGCTTCGGTGTCCTCGCCCTCCAGGGCCTTCCGGGCCTCGGCCAGAGCCTCTTCGACCTGGCCTTTCTCGGCCGGCCCGATCTTCTCCTTGTGCTCGTCATAGGTCTTTTGCGTGTTGTAGACCAGGCTGTCGAGCTGGTTCCTCGCCTCGACCTGCTTGCGGCGCTGCTTGTCGTCCTCGCTGTGCGCCTCGGCCTCCTTGACCATGCGGTCGATGTCGCTGTCGGAGATGCCGGAGGAGGCGGTGATGGTGATCTTCTGCTCCTTGCCGGTCCCCAGGTCCTTCGCGGAGACGTTGAGGATGCCGTTGGCGTCGATGTCGAACGCCACCTCGATCTGCGGGATGCCCCGCGGCGCCGGCGGGATGCCGGTCAGCTGGAACTTGCCCAGCGACTT
>JAXDLD010000659.1:0-5528 GCA_034666805.1 Acidobacteriota bacterium | reverse complement strand
GTTCTGCGACAGGGCGAGCTCGACCACCTGCTCCAGGCTGAGCTCGACCACGTTGTCCTTGACGACGACCTGGGGGGCCGCGGCCGCGGGGCCGCTCGCCTTGAGCTCCAACTGGGCGGGGTACACCGGGCCGGCCGCCAAGAGGACGAGCAGGGAGGCCAGGGCCCGGCGCCCGGCGCCCCCGCTCCCGCCATTCCGGCCGTGATTCGATGGCAAACGATCGTTCATGAAAGGGCCCCTTGAGAATCCATACGGGTTGACGTTCACGGCGAACATACCCCGGGGACGGCGGACTTGTGGCCGTCCTGTCTCTGGTACGAGTTCGACGCTAAAAGGTTATCGCACCCCGCCCCGGTTCGGCACCGCCGCTAAGAGCGCGGCGGTGTAGGGGTGCCGCGGCCGGGCGAAGAGCTCGGCCGCCGGGCTCTCCTCGACGATCCGCCCGGCGTGGAGCACCGCCACCCGGTCGGCCGAGTGCGCCACCGCCGTGAGGTCGTGGGCGACGAGCAGCAGGGCGAGCCCCAGGCTCTCGCGGAGGCTGGCGAGGAGGTTCAGGATCTGCGCCCGCACCGAGACGTCGAGGGCCGAGGTCGGCTCGTCGGCGACCAGGAGGTCGGGGCGGGTGGCCAGGGCGCGGGCGATCCCCACCCGCTGGCGCTGGCCGCCCGAGAGCTCGTGCGGGTAGCGGCCGGCCAGGGCGGCGGAGAGCCCCACCCGTTCGAGGAGGCCGGCGGCCTCCCTCTCCCGCTCGCGCCGCGGGAGATCGGTGTGCACGGCGAGCGGCTCGGCGACCGTCCGGCCGACGGTCACCCGGGGGTCGAGCGAGGCCTGGGGGTCCTGAAAGACCATCTGGAACCGCCGGCGCCGCCGCCGCAGCTCGGCGGCGCCGAGCGCCGACAGCTCCTCGCCCGCGAAGCGGACGCTGCCCGCGGTGGGCACCAGGAGGTGGAGGGCGCAGCGGGCGAGGGTCGTCTTGCCGCTCCCCGACTCCCCCACGAGGGCCACGCACTCGCCGCGCCCGACGTCTAAGTCCACCCCGTCGAGCACCGTCCGCATGGAAGCCGGCCCCACGCGGCGGGAGAAGAGGCCGCGGCCGAGGGGGAACTCCTTCCTGAGGCCGCGGATCTCCAGTAGCGCGCTCATCCCTCCCCTCCGGGCGGCCGGTTGAGGAAGCAGCGCGAGCGCCGGTCTCCCGGGAAGGCGCCGATCTCGTAGAGCTCCGGGCGCTCCGCCGGGCAGGGGGCGAAGGCCTCGGCGCAGCGCGGCTCGAAGGCGCACCCCGGGGGCAGGGCGGCGGGATCGGGCGGCTGGCCGGGGATGGCCGGCAACGGCGGCCGGAACCGCCCGGGACCGGACGCCGCTTCCAGCCGCGGCAGGGAGGCGAGGAGGGCGCGGGTGTAGGGGTGGGCGGGGGCCCGGAAGAGCGCGCCGGCCGGCGCCTCCTCGACCACCTCGCCGCCGTACATGACGACCGCCCGGTCGCAGGTCTCCGCCACCACCCCAAAATCGTGGGTGATGAGGAGGACGGCCAAGCCCAGTTCGTCCCGCAGGCGGCAGAGGAGAGCGAGGATCTGGGCCTGGACGGTGACGTCGAGCGCCGTCGTCGGCTCGTCGGCCAGGAGCAGGTCGGGGCCGGCGGCGAGCGCCATGGCGATCATCACCCGCTGGCGCTGGCCGCCCGAGAGCTGGTGGGGGTAGTCGCCGAGCCGCCGCCGCGGCTCGGGGAGGGCGACCCGCGCCAGCAGGCTCTCCGCCTCGTCCAGGGCGGCGCGGCGGGAGAGCGGCCGGTGGGCGCGGACGGCCTCGGCGACCTGGAAGCCGACCGTGAAGACCGGGTTGAGCGCCGAGGCCGGCTCCTGGAAGATCATCCCCACCCGCCCCCCGCGCACCCGCCGCAGCCGGCGGGGGCCTAAGGTGAGGAGGTCCTCCCCCTCGGGACCGAGGCGGATCCGGCCGCTCACCCGGGCGTTCCGCGGCGCCAGGCCGAGGATCGAGAGGGCGGTCAGGCTCTTGCCCGACCCCGACTCGCCCACGAGGCCGACGATCTCCCCCCGCCCGATGGCGAACGAGACCCCGCGCACCGCCTCGATCGGCCGCCCCCCGGGCCGGCGAGAGCCGGGGAAGCTCACCCGGAGGTCGGCGATCTCCAGGAGAGGGGAGGCGGGCAGGGGGGCGGCGGCGGGCAGCATGTCCGATCTATGGGGTGCCGGTCAGCCGCCGCAGGTAGTCGAGGGTCAAGGCGATGCCGTAGCCGGTCGCTCCCGGGTGGCTGTTCTGGTCGCGGCCGACGTACGCCACCCCGGCGATGTCCAGGTGGGCCCAGCGGGTGAGGCCGCCCACGAACTGGGAGAGGAAAGCGGCGGCGGTGCTCGCCCCCCCCCAGCGGGTCGCCAGGTTACGGAGGTCGGCGTGCACCCCCTTCATCTCCTCCAGGTACTCAGGGCCCACAGGGAGGCGCCAGAGCTTCTCCCCCGTGCGCTCGGCCGCGGCGAGGAGGTCGGCGGCGAGGCCGTCGTCCGGGGTGAAGAGGCCGGCGGCGTGGCGGCCCAGGGCCATGATACAGGCTCCGGTCAGGGTCGAGTACTCGAGCAGGACCTCCGCCCCCTCCTCGCTCGCCAGGCTCATGGCGTCGGCCAGGATCAGCCGCCCCTCGCAGTCGGTGTTGGTGATCTCCGCCGTCTTGCCGTTCGGGAACCGAATGATGTCGCCGGGGCGGTAGGAGCGGCTGTCGAGCACGTTCTCGGCGAGCGGCATGTAGACCCGGAGGCGGAGCGGCAGGGCGAGGTCGGCGGCCAGCCAGGCGAGGGCGAGGACCGCGCAGGCGCCGCACTTGTCGTACTTCATCTCGTCCATGTCGGCCGCCGGCTTGATCGAGATCCCCCCGGAGTCGAAGGTCACCCCCTTGCCCACGAGGGCGACGATCGGCCCCTCGCTCCCCACTTCCAGGCGGAGCAGCCGCGGCGGGTGGATCGCTCCCCCCCCCACCGCCAGGAGGCCGCCCATCCCCCGCTGTTCCAGCTCCTCCCGGTGGAGGACGGTGAAGCCGATCCCCCGCTCCCGGGCGAGCTCGGCCGCCCGCTCCTCGAGCCAGAGCGGTGTCGCCTCGTTGGCCGGGGTGTTGCCGAGGTCGCGCGCCAAGGCGATCGCCGCCGCCAGGGACGCCGTCCGCGCGACGGCGGCGGCGTAGGTCGCCTCCTCGCCGGCCGGGGGCAGGATCGTCACCCGCGAGAGCCGCGGCCGCCGCGCGGTGGCGGCGGAGAGGAAGCGGTCGAAGCGGTAGTCGGAGAGGGCGAGGACCCGGGCAATCCGCTCGGCCGCGGCCTCGCCCATGGTCTCCCGGTGGCGCGGCAGGAGGAAGGTGAGGCGGGCCGCGCCGTTGACCTGGGCGGCGTCGGCGACCCGCACGAGCCAGGCCGAGAGCTTGCGCCAGGTGAGGTCCTCCCGCCGGCCGAGGCCGCAGAGGGAGAGAGCTCCCTGCTCGACCGCCGTCTCCCCCCTCTGCTCCGGCCGGCCCTCCCATCCCGTCCGTGCCGCCACCCGCGCCGCCGCCGCTCTCCAGGCCTCCCCCAGCCCCTCCACCTCCGGGCTCTCCCCGGCAAAGCAGGCGACGGCCAGGAGATCACACTCGTCGAGCGGCTCCCGCGAGCCGATGGAGACCGGGACGGTGTTCTTCATTTAAACATCTCCTCAAACGAAAAACAGCAAAAACTCATGTCGCGCAAGAGACTCCGGAGTGTACGGAGGCGGCAAGCGGTATGCTATACGTATTCAACCGATCTTAAGGGACGAATTCGCGCCGAGATGAATCCGACGTCGCTCCTCCAGCTCCTGCCGGGGCCTTTCAACTTCCTGCGCCAGGAGGAAGAAGAGGTCCGCCGACTGCTCCCCGACCTCGACAAGGCGCTGCCGCAGCCGCGCCCGGTCTTCCTGGAGGACGAGAGCGCCACCCCCGCCAAGGGCTTCCCCATCCTCATGTCGCCGGGGATGGAGGCTCTGCGCAATGCCTTGAAGCAGTATCTCCTGGCCGAGGAGTCGGTGCAGCTCGCCATCCTCTCCCGCGAGACGCACGACCGGAAGCAGTACGCCGCCTCCTGGGACCACTACAAGGCCCTCTTCCTCCGCGCCTCCGAGAACGCCACCAACGCGAGCTACGGCCGGCAGTACCCCGCCGTCTTCTGGCTCCACCACTCGCTCGAGGTGGCGCGTCTCCTCAAGGAGACGCCCAAGCGCATCCTGCGGCAGAACCTGGAGATCGGCCGCCGCCATGGCGACCAGATCAAATACCGGGTGCTCGAACGCTACCTCGACCGGGTGCTCGCCACCACCTACGACCTGGTGCAGCGGCTGGCCGGCGCCACCGAGGAGGTCGAGGAGGAGCTCTTCCCCCGGCTCTTGACCCGCATGCGCGACAACGTCCTCCTCTTCACCGAGGACCACATCAGCCACGACCTCTCGGAGCTGGGGAGCTACTTCAACGGTTACCTGAAGATCGACGGCCGCAACCTGCGCCAGCGCCTGGACGAGTTGGGGCGCTGGCACACCGAGCAGCTGGAGACCGACCGCGAGCTGCGGACGACCGCCCTCCACCTCCTGGGCGTCGACCCCCGGCCGGGGACGCCCGCCGCGCGCGACCTGCTCAACCGCATGGGCTACCTCTCCTTCCTCACCACGCGGCGGACCTACAACCGCGACCGCCTGCTCCCCCCCGAACTGGTGCAGGTCTGGGAGAGCCTGCTCGTCAAGCTCAAGGAGTTCGAGCTCTTCCATGGCGTGCGCCGGACCCTCCTGCCGGTCGAGGCGAAGGACGGCGGCCTCATCTTCCGCGAGGGGACGGCCGGCCGCATCGCCCTGGGCGGCGAGCGGCGCCTCTCCCCCGCCACCCGGCCGCTCGACTTCATGCAGTCCTGGGTGGTCGACCCGCGGGTCGACCGCGACGGCCTGATCTACGACATCAGCGAGTTCTCGCAGACCATCTCGGTCCTCCACCGGGCGGGGAACGAGAGCCAGGACGAGGCGTTCCGCATGATGTTCCGCTTCCAGCGGCGGATCAACCGGCTCGCCCGCGCCCACCGCGCGAAGCTCGAGAAGTACCTGGGGGACGGCGCCTTCTACTCCAGCCGCGAGGCGGCGAACCTCCTGGTCTGCGCCATCCACCTGCAGCGCTACTACGAGGAGGCCCTGGCCCAGGGCTTCGCCTTCGACCGGGGTTTGAGGATCGCGCTCAACTACGGCCACTACCGGCTGATCCCCATGGGCGGCGCCGGCCCCGAGGAGGGGGAGCGCTACGAGTTCTTCGGCCATGGCTTGGTCGAGCTCTCGCGCCTCGTCTCGGGCAAGGCGACGCGGGAGATCGAGGAGGTCAAGAACCTGCTCATCAACCAGGGCTACCCCGAGCCGGCCGTGCAGCGCTTCTTCGCCCCCATCGTCCACGGCAACCTCGACCTGGTCGACAAGGACGAGGAGGCGCGCCGCTTCCACGCCTACATCGACCAGAACGACAACCTCGTCAACCAGGGCCTGGTGGCGAC
>JAXDLD010000658.1:0-6860 GCA_034666805.1 Acidobacteriota bacterium | reverse complement strand
CCGCCTTCTCCGACTCGGTGCCCGCGGCCCGCGAGCCGACCGTGATCTCCTCGGTGAAGGTGTAGCCGAGGGCGAAGTTCTGCTCGGGCATGCCGGGAGTGAGGGTGAGGCTCCGCTGCTGCGGGGTGAGACCGGAGGCCGTCACCCGGAGCTCGACCGGCTGGCCGGCGGCGGATGCGGGGAGGGTCAGCATGTAATGACCATCCGGGCCGGTGAGAGCGCTCGCCCCGAGCGACTCGACGGCGACGCGGGCGCCGGGGATGGGCTTGCTATCCTCCTTGGCCGTGATCCGGCCGGAGAGGACGACGCCGTCAGAGCCCGCGGCCGGGGCTTCCTGGGCGGTGAGCCCGGCCGACGCCAGGCAGGAGACGAGGATCGACAGCAGGGCAAAGATCCAAGATCTGCGCATATCCCTTCCTTCAAGAGAGCGGGCTCGATACATCTCCCCGAGGAGGGGAGCGGACCCCACTCAACTGTTACGAGACCTAGTTGGATGCAACTAGGCGAATGATAGCAGAGGAAGGGGTGGATGGGACAAGGATTCTGCGGAGCGGGAGCCGCCAGGGGGGCCTCGCGTGGTTACGCTGGATTTCGCAAGCGGGCAGGTACGGCGGCGTAGCGCCCGGACGGTTGGGGGGGAGGGCGGGCCGTGCCGGGCGGGCGTTACCACCGACGTGCCGGTCCCGGGGGCCGAGTGGAAGTGTCAGGGCTCCGCTACGGTGGATTCGAGCAGGGGCTGGAATCGGGGATCCTGGCGCAGGTGCTCCCAGTCCGGGTCGTGGGCTACATGCTCGCGGGAGATCTCGCCTCGTTCCAGGCAACCTGCGAGCTCGGCGAAAGCCTCGTCCGTCTCTCCGACGAGCGCGAGCCCGCAGGCGAGATGATATCGCCTCGTCCCTAAACGCGCGGCTTCCCGGGCCGCATCCAGGGATTCCAGGAATTTCTGTCGCGATCTCTCCGCATGCCCTTGGCGCGATAGGGCAGCACTGAGACCATACCAAGCATCGGCGTTTTTTGGGTCCGCCAGTGTGGCGTTGCGATAGACCGCCATCGCCTCGTCTCGCAGCTCGGCCGCCTTCGTAGGATCGTTCTCCTGGTCGGCTTTCTTGCCCAGTCTGAACCCAAGGTTGTGCCACGCCTGGCTGTTGTTCGGGTCCGCGAGTGTGGTGCTGCGATAGGCCGCGATCTCCTCGTCTCGTAGTTCTGCCGCTTTCGTAAGATCGCTCTCCTGGTCGGCTTTCTTACCCAGTCTGAGCCCGAGGTTGTACCACGCCTGGCTGTTGTTCGGGTCTGCCAGTGTGGCGTTGCGATAGGCCGCCATCGCCTCGTCTCGCACCTCGGCCTCCTTCGTCGGATCGCTCTCCTGGTCGGCTTTCTTACCCAGTCTGACCCCGAGGTTGTTCCACGCCAGGCTGTTTTTCGGGTCCGCCAGTGTGGCGCTGCGATAGGCCGCGATCTCCTCGTCTCGCACCTCGGCCGCCTTCGTCGGATCGCGCTCCTGGTCGGCTTTCTTACCCAGTCTGTTCCCGAGGTTGTGCCACGCCACGCTGTTTTTCGGGTCTGCCAGCGTGGCGCTGCGATAGGCCGCCATCTCCTTGTCTCGCAGCTCGGCCGCCTTCGTAGGATCGTTCTCCTGGTCGGCCTTCTGGCCCAGTCTGACCCCGAGGTTGTACCACGCCAGGCTGTTGTTCGGGTCCGCCTGCGCGGCGCTCTTATAGGCCGCGATCTCATCCTCTCGCAGCTCCGCAGCCTTGGTCAGATTGCTCTCCCGCTCGGCCTTCTGCCCCAGCCTGCTCCCGAAGATATACCACGCCATGCTGTTTTTCGGATCTGCCTGAGTGGCGTTTTTGTAGGCCGCGATCTCCTCGTCTCGCAGCTCCGCAGCCTTAAGAGGATCACTCTCCTGGTCGGCTTTCTGAGAACTGCTGATCCCGAGGAAGGTCCACCCCAAACTATCTTTAGGGTTAAGTTCTATCGCGCTTCGGAAGTTGGCTATGCTCCGGTCGAGGAGCAAAGATCGCTTCTCACTTTCTGGTCTCTGAGAGAAGAACAGGGAGCCCATTCCCCAGCCGCGCAGAAGGCTGGCATCCTGGATGCCTGGCCCTTCCATATCCAATGAGGAGAGCTGCATGGCGAGGCGAACGCGGTGCGTTCCTTCAAGTCCGTTGGAACGCTTGAGGAACCAGTCAGGACCAGGAAGCTCGAATTCGACGCCGTAAAGATTCTCCGCTTGAAGCAGGAAGTCGAGCTTGGGTCGAATCCGTATTCCTCGCTCGCCCGTGGCATGTCCGTCCGCGATGACCTTCTCGAGAATGGGAAGATAAGTCGCCGCCGCACCGCCCTGTAGCTCGCAGAGCTCGGGCCCCCACTGCTCGTGGTAGGCCCAGTCCGGTCCCATGCTCCAAGCAAATCCGCTCGCGGGACGCAGGCCAGCTTCGACGAACCGCGCCAAGGTGAAAAAGACCTTCGCCGCGACACCGTAGGCTTGGTGCACCGCAGGCCAGGTCTCGCGCAGCCAGGTGTCGACGGCGCTGTCCGAAAAGCTGGCCGCGTCCTCCGGGCTCAGCACGGTTTTCGCCTTGAGAGCATTCTGCTGGACGAAGGTGGCGACCGCCTCCGGGTCGGCCCTGCGTTCGCTGACCGCTTCCAGGAACTCCGGTTGGAGATCGATCTCGAAGCTTTCGACGCCGCGAGTCATCGACCGCGACACCCCTCCGGCACTCATGCCTTCCCAAAGCTTGCGATAGCTCTGCGCGTCCAGCGGGTGCAATCGGACGAGCTCGAGCTCCTGGCCGAGGGAGGGCAGGACGTCTGGCCACTCCGGCCGGGCGTGGAGATCTTCCAGACGGATGGTGCCGACGACTCGGCGCTCGCGAAGGAAGGAGAGCTCCCTGAACCAGCGGAAGAAGCCGCGCACAGCCTCCTCCGCGGAAAGCACCGTGTCGCCTGGGGAAGGAAGGTTCGTGGGGAGATCGTCGAGGAAGAGGATCGCCTTGGTCGGCAAGGGAAGCTCTTCGTAGAGCTCTCGATCGAGGACAATGGTACTGACGTCGGCAGGAAGCGTCCCGACATCGGTACGGAAGACGACCCACTGGCTGCGTGCCGTGCCGATCACGCTCTCGAGCCATTCCAGCGCAGCCCGTGTCTTGCCCGAGTCGGCCGGGCCGACGAAAAAGCGGCTCGGCGCGCCGGCCACTCCGCCGACCGTCTCCTCCTCAGGGGCCACGTAGGTATTTGAGATCACCGTAAGGCGCCCGGAGTTACAAAGGAACTCGGCGAGCCGCTCGGGGGGAACCGCGATCACCTTGAACTCCTGGCTCGAGTGCCGTGCGCCCTTTGAAACCAGGGGCCCAGGTGATGCCGTGCTGAGCGCCGCAGGGCTCTCCGCTGCGCTTGGAGCAGGGCCACTCTGTTTAGACCGCAAGAGGTCGGTAACACCAGGGCTATCCAGATCTGCCCGCAGAGCCGGGGACAGCCAGACGGTCGGCCCTGAAGGCAGATCAAGGCTTGGACCAACCTTGAGCTCGACCTGCAGCATCTCTCGCAGGACCTGGTTGACCCCTTCTACCTCCAAGCAGGTTTCGAGTTTCCCGATCACCAAATTCTGGAGAGGCTCCCAGGTGAATTCCGTGGCCCCTACCACTACGGAAACTCTAAAGATCCGGAGATGGTTCTTGTCCTCAATCGAGAAGGTCGAGTAGGGCTCGATCGCGCGGCTGCAGAGGTGTTTGAGCCAGTGTAGCTTCGCGTCCGGCGCCATCCGCGGTCGCAGCGCTTCATAGGTTACAAAGGGTGCGCGGCGCGGCCCGAGGTCCAACTCGTCCAGGACTCTCATCAGCGCGCAGAGGTCACGGACATGCCCTGGAGCTCGATCGAGCGGATGCAGGCGGTGATGCCGGGCAATCGCGGCAACATCTTCCAAGAGCGCAGGAGTAGCTCCGGGGATCAAGCTCATGAGAAAGCTGCTGCGCTCGGGCTTGGTGAAGCAGCGCTCGATCTCGTCCTGGTGGGTCTTGCGGACGATATCCGGGAGTTGGATAGCGTCACCCAGGCGCCGACGTAGCTCTTTCTCGCGAATCTCGTCAGGGACGTCCACCATCGCGAAGTCGTGCACCACGATCGCCAGCCGGAGAAGACCCAGCCGCTCCTCGGTAAGACGCGGGATCGCGGAGCCGACAAGGAGCGCCAGGCGGTCCAACTCTTCGAGGTGCTCGACGCCGTGGAGGGTGTAGTAAGGGAAGAACGCTGTTCCCGCCTTGAAAGCCTCGCCCACGTACCTCCGCAGGTTTGCGATCGCGTTCTCATAGATTCCTGGCATAGGCTCATGCTATTACGAAGACGGGCGGTGGGGAACCGTGGGAGCGGGCGGCGGTGCGCCTCGAAGCATCCAGATCGGCTCCCGTTGGATATCTGTTCGGCCGAGCCTGTGATATCTCCTGAGGGAGGATGGGCTCGGATGGCTGCTGGGCCAGTCTTGAAATAGCTATCCCACCGGGAACGCCGGTCCGGCGGCGCGGAACGCGGCGACCATGCGGTCTAAGAGGTCGGGGCGTTCGGTGAGGAGGCCGAGCGCCCGCTCGTGCGGCTCGGCGCGGGCAACGACGGAGCGGGCGAGGCGCAGGCGCCCGTTCCAGGCGGCCGGCGGCAGCGCCGGCCGCGGCAGCCGCGCCGCCACCTTCTGCCCCAAGAGCAGCACGTCGATCCCCTCGGGCCCCCACAGCGGGTCGGGGTAGTCGAAGGCGGTGCGGGCCGCCGGGTCGTAGGAGAGGGGGCCCCGTTCGCGGAAGGCCGCCAGCAGCTCGGCGTAGGAGGAGACGTCCACCTCCTCCCGGCAGGTCCGCCAGAACGGCGAATCGACCCGGCGGTTGAACCGGTAATGGATGGCGAGGAACCAGCGGAGGTAGTCCCACCAGGCCCCGACCTTGCGGTTCTGGAGCGCCTGGAATCCCCGCTCCCTAAGGCGCAGGGGGAAATTCCGCACGAGGAGCCCGATCTGCCGGATCAGCATATGGAGAGCCGTCGACTCCAGCGGCTCGACGAAACCATAGGCGTTGCCCAGCGCCACCACGTTTCCCTTAGAGAAGTGCTCGTGCCGTCCCGCCCGGAAGCGGACGAGGCGCGCCGGCCCCATGCCGGGGTTGCCGGCGCGCATCTCCGCCTCCGCCTCCTCGGGGGTCTGAAACGCCGAGGCGAAGACGTATCCCCGGTGGTCGGCGTCCTCCTGCGGCGTGCTCCAGCACCAGCCGGCGCTCATCGTCTCGGCCGTGGTGTAGGGCCGGACCCGCCCGCCATGGGGGACCGGCGCCACCACGGCGCGGTCGGCGAAGAGGCTCCCGTCGAAGCCGAGCCAGGGGGAGCCCAGGGTCTTCTCGAGCAGGAGCGAGCGGAACCCTGAGCAGTCGACATAGAGGTCGAAGGAGAAGCGCCGGCCGTCGCCGGCCACCAGGGCGCGGACCTCCTCTCCGTCCGCCGAGCGCTCCACCGTGAGGATGTTGGCGTCGATCCGCCGCACCCCGAGCTCTGCCGCCCGTCTCTGCAGCCAGCCGACGAAGCGCTCGTTGTCCAGGTGGTAGGCCACCGCGGTCCCCAGCCTGCCGTCGCCGTCGTAGAGCGGCAGGGCGCCCGCGGTCATCAGCATGGATTGCAAAGAGCAGTCGCGGAGGTCGCCGCCGTAGACGACGGGCTCCAGGACGTGAACCGGGCCGAAGGGGTAGTTGAAGTCGCCGTCGCCTTGCGCCCCCCAGAGGAAGCGGATGCCCAGCTTGAAGGTGGGGCGCACTTCGCGGAAGAGCTGGTGGACGTCGAGCCCGAGGTCGACGTGGAGAAACTGAGGCATCAGGGGAGTGGTGGCCTCGCCGACGCCGATGATAGGCACGTCGCTCGACTCGATGAGCGTGACGTCCAAGTGCGGGAGCTTCCGCCGCAGCGCCAGGGCCGCCAGGTAGCCGGCGGTGCCGCCCCCGAGGATACCGACCGAGCCGACGAGATCGCCGGGCTCCGCGGGAAAGGCTCGGGGCAGGCTGCGGTCGAGCCGCTCGGCGGCGAGGAGCGACGTCCGCCGCAGGATACCGTGCTCATCGTCCTCTGCCGGAGCTTCCATACCGCCGCAGAGGGGACACGCGGGGACCCGCTCGACCGGCAGGCGCCGGACCGCTCCTTCTGGAGTGAGCCAGAGGATCTCCGAGAGGAGGGCCGGCTCGCCGTCTGCTGAGAGGAGCCGGTGGATCTCCTCCTCCATCGCCGTCTCGGCCCGATCGAGAGTGGGCGAGCTGCCGCTCCGCCCGGTCCGAAAGTGGCCGATCGCGTCGAGGAGCGGCGCGGGCGCGAGCCCCAGAGCGCGGAAGGCGGCGAGCTGTGCGCAGACCAGGCAGGGGGTGATGCCCGGCACGCTGACCGGTCCGAGACGAAGGCCGTCCGGGTCCACCGTCTGGAAGAGGCTGGTTACAGAGGCGGCGAGGCAAGCCGCTTGGACGGCGAAGAGGGCGCGGTACGGCATGCCCTCCAGGATGCAGACCGCCAGGGCGACGCCTTGGAGCTGCGCCGCGAGATCGGCGGTGGAGATCGCCGCGACTCGCTCGGCCCAGGCGGGACGGCGGGCCCCGGCGCCTCCGGGGCGTCGCCGCGGCGCGGGGATGTGCACGCGGCGGTCCGCCTCCGCGAAGGTGTCCGGCAGCTCGATCGACTGGATCTCCAGGAGGCGCAGGGCCGGGTAGCCGGCCCGCTTGAGCCGCAGGGCGAAGCGGCGCGCCGCGTGGCCTCCTCCCACGATGGCGACCGTCCGGCCCGCGAAGGGCTCCATGTCGGCTCTCTCCCGGGCTTTCTCCCGCGCCGGCGGATTCTCGATCTGGACCAGCTCCCCC
>JAXDLD010000657.1:0-6586 GCA_034666805.1 Acidobacteriota bacterium | reverse complement strand
TGAAGGTCCGCGGCTTCCGCATCGAACTGGGGGAGATCGAGAGCCGTCTGTCCGAGCACCCGGCGGTGCGCGAGGCGGCGGTCGCCGTGCGCGGCAGCGGTTCGCAGGCCCGTCTCGTCGCCTATCTGGTGCCCATGCCCGGGGAGGCGCCGCAGCCCACGGTGCTGCGTTCGTTCCTCCTCGAGCGCCTGCCCGAGTCCATGGTGCCCAACTTTTACATGATTCTGGAGAAGTTGCCGCTGTCGCCCAACGGCAAGCTCGACCGGCGCCAGCTGCCCGAGCCCGATCCGGCAGCGGGATCGGTGGGCTCGGCGGCTTTCTTCGTCGCCCCGCGGAGCGGCACCGAGGAGTACCTGGCCGGGTTGTGGAGCGAGGTCCTGGGTGTCGAGAGGATCGGGGCCCACGACGACTTCTTCGACCTGGGCGGCCATTCCATGATCGCCGCCCAGCTGGTCGCCCGGCTGCGCGGCGCACTCGCGGTCGAGATCCCCCTGCGCGCCTTTTTCGACGCCCCCACCCTGGCCGGACTGGCCGGCCTCGTCGAGGCGGCCCGAGAGGCGGGGCGGGGGATCGAGAACCGGCCGCCGACGCCCGTGCCGCGCGGCGAGGGGAGCGACCTCCCCCTCTCCTATTCCCAGGAGCGGCTCTGGCTCTTCGAGCGGATGGTGCCCGGCACGCCGGCCTACAACAACTACCGCGCCGCCCGGATCGCCGGGCTGCTCGATCCGCTCGCCGCCGAGCGGGCGGTCAACGAGCTGCTGCGCCGCCACGAGGTGCTGCGCACCACCTACGCCGAGGTCGACGGCCGGCCGATCCAGATCGTCCACCCCCACCGCGATCAGCTGCTGCCTTGGGTCGACCTGACGGCGCTTTCCCCGGAGACCCGCGCCACCCTCGCATTGACCCTCGCCAACCAGGACGCCCGCATCCCGGTCCCCCTGACCGTCTCGCCGGTCCTCCGGGCGACCCTCCTGCGGCTGGGCCCAGAAGACCACGTCTTCATCCTCACCCTCCACCACATCGTCTATGACAACTGGTCCGGGTGGGTCCTCCTGGGCGATTTAGAGGCCCTCTACACCGCCTTCCGCGACGGACTCCCGTCACCCTTACCCGAGCTGCCGATCCAGTACGTCGACTTCGCCTACTGGCAGCGCCGCTGGCTCGAAGGGGTGGTGCTCGAAGAGCAGCTCGCCTACTGGCGGGCGCAGCTTGAAGGGGCGCAGCCGCTTGAGCTGCCGACCGATCGTCCCCGGGGGGCGCGGGCGACCCACCGCGGCGGCGCCGAGAGGCTCGTCCTGACTGGACCGCTCCTCGGCGGCTTGAAGGCGCTCTCCCGGCAGGGGGGAGCCACACTCTTCATGACCCTCCTCGCCGCCTGGAACGCCCTCTTCTACCGCGAGGTCGGCCAGGGGGGGAACGGCGATGTCCCGATCGGTTCGCCGCTCGCCAACCGCACCCACTCCGAGACCGAAGGGCTCCTCGGCTTCTTCGTCAATACCGCCATCCTGCGCACCCGTTTCGGCCCCGACGCCACCTTCCGCCAGCTCCTCGCCGCGACCCGCGAGGTGGCGCTCGGCGCCTACGCCCACCAGGACCTGCCGTTCGAGAAGGTCATCGACGAGATGCCGCCGGAGCGCCGCGCGCCCCTCCAGGAGCTCTATCGGGTGGTCTTCGCCTTCATCGCCAACTATCCGGCGCTCACCCGCAGCATGGCCGGCCTCAGCCTGACGCCCCTGCGCCTGCACAGCGGGGCGGTCCACTTCGACCTCACCATGCTGCTTGCCGAGCGTGACGGCGGCATCCACGGCTTCCTGGAGTACAGCGTCGACCTCTTCGACGGCCCCACGGTGGCGCGCCTCCTCGGCCGCTTCCGGACCGTGATCGCGGCGGGCGTGGCCGACCCCGATTGCGCGGTCAGCAGCCTGCCGCTCCTCACCCTGCCCGAGCGCCACCAGGCCCTCCTCGCCTGGAACGACACGGCGATCGACTACCCGGAGCGGCCCCTGGTGCACGAGCGGTTCACGGCGCACGCCCGGCGCCGGCCGGCGGCGACCGCGATCCTGTCGACCGCCGACGGGGACCGGCGGCGGCTGACCTACGGCGAGGTCGAGGCGCGCTCCAACCGTCTGGCCCACTTCCTCCGTTTCCTGGGCGTCGGGCCGGAGGTGATGGTGGCGATCTGCACCGAGCGGACCCTCGACCGGGTGGTCGCGATCGTCGCGGTGCTCAAGGCGGGCGGCGCCTATGTCTCGCTCGACCCCACCTACCCCCGAGAGCGGCTGGCCTACCTGCTCGCCGACAGCGGCGCGCCGGTCCTCTTGACCGAGGAGCGTTTCGCGCCCGACCTGCCGGAGAGCGGGGCGCGGGTGATCCGGCTCGACGCCGACTGGGACCGGGTGACCGGTCCGGATGCCTACCCGCCGGCGAGTGGAGCCGGGCCGGAGAACCTCGCCTACGTGGTCTACACCTCGGGTTCGACGGGCAAGCCCAAGGGGGTGGCGATCCCGCACGCCGGCCTCACCAACCTGGTGTACTGGCACCAGGGTCTCTATGGGGTGACGGCAGAGGACCGCGGCACCCAGATCGCGAGCCCGGCATTCGACGCCTCGATCTGGGAGCTCTGGCCCTACCTCGCGGCGGGGGCCTCCCTCCATGTCCCGGACGAGGCGACGCGGCTCTCCTCGGCCGGGATGATCCGCTGGTGGGCCGAGGAGGGGATCACCCTCGCCTACCTGATGACCCCGCTCGCCGAGGGGGTGATCGAAGAGGTGATTCCGGAGGGTCTGGACCTGCGGGTCCGGAGCCTCATCATCGGCGGCGACCGCCTGCACCGGGGCCCGGCACCGGGGGTCGGCTTCCGGTTGATGAACCATTACGGCCCGGCCGAGTACACGGTGACCTCGACCGTGGTCGAGGTCCCACCGCGCGGTGAGGCGACCGGCCTGCCGACGATCGGCCGCCCGGTCGACAACACCCGGATCTGCGTCCTCGATCCGCGGGGCGAGCTGGCGCCGGTGGGGGTGCCGGGGGAGCTCTACGTCGCCGGCATCGGCCTCGCTCGCGGCTACCACCGGCGGCCGGACCTGACGGCGGAGAAGTTCGTCCCCTCCCTCTGGGGCGAGCCCGGCGAGCGGATGTACCGCACCGGCGATCTCGTCCGCCGCCTGCCGGACGGCGACCTCGACTTCCTCGGCCGTCTGGACCACCAGGTGAAGGTGCGCGGGCTGCGCATCGAGCTGGGGGAGATCGAGGCCGTGCTCGGCCAGCACCCGGGGCTGCGCGAGGCCGCGGTCGTCGTGCGCGAGGACCGGCCCGGCGACCGCCGCCTGGTCGCCTACGTCGTCCCCGCGAGCGAGCCGTCGCCATCGTCCGCCATGCCGCTCCAAGAGCCGGAGCTGCGCACCTTCCTATCCGAGCGCCTGCCGGCCTACCTCGTGCCGGCCGCGTTCGTCTTCCTCGGCGCGCTCCCTTTGACCCCCAACGGCAAGGTGGATCGCCGCGCCCTGCCGGCGCCGGAGACGGGGATGGAGGAGGCCTATGTCGCGCCCCGTGGTCCGGTCGAGGAGCTCCTCGCCGGGATCTTCGCCGAGCTCCTCCACCGCGAGCGGGTGGGGGCCGACGAGAGCTTCTTCGCCCTCGGGGGGCATTCGCTGCTCGCCGTCCAGGCTCTGTCGCGGGTGCGCCGGGCCTTCGGCGTCGAGCCGCCCATCCACCGCCTCTTCGAAGCGCCGACTGTGGCCGGCCTGGCGCACGAGGTCGAGGCGGCCCTGGCGGCCGGCCGGGGTACTCCCACGGCTCCCCCGCTGGTGGCGGTCGCGCACGCCGGCCCGCCGCCGCTCTCCTTCGCCCAGGAGCGGCTCTGGCTCTTGGACCAGCTCGCCCCCGGCTCGCCGGCCTATAACCTGCCCGGTGCCTTCCGCCTCCTCGGCACCCTCGACCTGCCCGCCCTCGCCGCCAGCTTGAGAGAAGTGGTGCGGCGCCACTCCGCCCTGCGCACCCGCTTCGCGCTGGCCGACGGCCAGCCGGTCCAAGTGATAGCGCCGTCGCCCGACGACATCCTCCTCTTCCTCCCGGAGCTCGATCTCGCAGGACTGCCGGCAGCGTCCAGGGAGCGCGAGACCATGCGCTTGGTGCAGGCCGAGGCGCTCCGCTTGTTCGACCTCGCCAAGGGGCCCCTGCTGCGGGTCCGCCTGCTGCGCCTGGGGCGCCCCGGGGAAGACGAGCACCTCGCCTTCTTCTCGATGCACCACATCGTCTCGGACGCTTGGTCGATGGGCGTTCTCTTCGGAGAGATCGCGGCGCTCTACGGCGCCTTCACCACGGGGCAGCCCTCGCCGCTGCCGGAGCTGCCGATCCAGTACGCCGACTTTGCCCAGTGGCAGCGGCGCTGGCTCTCGGGCGAGACCCTCGCCCAGCACCTCACCTACTGGCGGGAGCGCCTGGCCGGGGCGCCGCGCCTGCTCGAGCTGCCAGCCGACAGGCCGCGGCCGCCCGTGCAGAGCTTCCGCGGCGCGAGCCTCTTCTTCACCCTGGAGACCCCGCTCTCCGAGACCCTGCGCTCCCTCGCCCAGCGCGAGGGGGCGACCCTCTTCATGGTCCTCCTCGCCGCCTTCGACGTCCTGCTCTCGCGGGCGACCGGGCAGGACGACCTGGTGCTCGGCACGCCCATCGCCAACCGCAACCAGGCCGAGATCGAGGGGCTGATCGGTTTCTTCGTCAATACCCTGGCCCTGCGCGCCGACCTCTCCGGTGACCCTACCTTCGCCGGGCTGGTGGCCCAGGTGAGGGAGACCACCCTCGGCGCCTACGCCCACCAGGACCTGCCGTTCGAGAAGCTGGTCGAGGAGCTCAAGCCCGAGCGCGACCCCAGCTACACGCCCATTTTCCAGACGCTGTTCGTGCTCCAGAACGCTCCCCTGCCCGAGATCGCCCTCCCGGGCCTCTGCCTCGCGCCCCTCGCCTTCGACGGCGGGACCGCCAAGTTCGATCTCACCCTGGGGTTGATGGACGGCGAGCCGGCGCTCACCGGCTGGATTGAGTACAACACCGACCTCTTCGACCCGCCCACGGCCGGACGCTTCCTGGCTCACTGGCGAAACCTGCTCGCCGAGCTCGCAGCGTCGCCCGAGCGCCGGCTTTCGCAGCTCCGGGTCCTCCCCGCGAGCGAGCGCCACCAGGTCCTGGCGGAGTGGAACGACACCGCGGTCCTCGAAACTCTCGGCCGCCCCTCCCTCTCCGTGCTCCTGCGGCAGCAGGTCGAGCGCACTCCGGACGCGGTGGCGGTCTCCTCGGCGGGGGAGAGCCTGAGCTACCGCGCCCTCGACCGCTCGGCCGGCACTCTCGCCCGCCGCCTGCGCGGCCTCGGCTGCGGACCGCAGAGCCGGGTCGCGGTGGCCATGGAGCGCTCGGCCGAGATGGTGGTGGCGCTTCTCGGCATCCTGCGGGCGGGGGCGACCTACGTGCCGCTCGACCCCGGCTACCCGAAGGAGCGGCTGGCTTTCATGCTGGCCGACTCGCGTCCGGCCGCCCTCCTCACCCAGGAGCGTTCCGCCGCCCGGCTGCCGGAGCCGCCGGCCGCTCTGCCCGTGCTGCACCTGGACGGCGCCAGGCTGGCGGGGATGGTGGGGGACTCCGGGGAGGAGCCGGAGGGTGACGCGGTCCAGGGCGATCCCTTCGCCTACATGATCTACACCTCGGGCTCGACGGGTCAGCCCAAGGGGGCTCTGGTCCGCCGGAACGCCTTCGCGGGCCTGGTCGGCTGGTACGTCGCCGAGCTGGGAATGAGCTCGGCCGATCGCCTGCTCCTCCTGAGCTCGGCGAGCTTCGACCTGACCCAGAAGAACTTCTTCGCACCTCTGCTCGTCGGCGGCGAGCTCCACCTCGCTCCCTCCCTCTACGATCCGGCGGAGCTGCGCCACTGGATCGAGCGCCACCAGATCACCCGGATCAACTGCACCCCGAGCGCCTTCTACCCGCTGGCCGAAGAGGGGGATCCGGTCGCTCTGGCGACCCTGCTTTCAGTAGCCCTGGGCGGCGAGCCGATCGCCCTCGACCGCCTCGATCGTTGGCGGCGCTCGGCGACCTGCCGGGCGGTGGTGATCAACAGCTACGGACCGACCGAGTGCACCGACGTGGTGGCCTTCCACCGTCTGGCGCCACCCACCCCCCCCGACACCGGGGAGCCGCAAGGCGTGCCACTCGGCCGGCCCATCCCCGGAGCTCGGCTGTGGATCGCCGAGGGCGACGGGGAGCCGGCGCCGATCGGCGTCCCCGGCGAGCTGTGGATCGGCGGCGAGTGCGTGGGCGGCGGCTATCTGGGAGATCCGGTCCGGACGGCGCAGAAATTCCTGCCCGATCCCTGGACCGCGACGCCAGGGTCCCGCGCCTACCGGACCGGCGACCTCGCCCGTCGTCGGGCCGGGGGCGAGATCGACTACCTGGGACGGATCGACCTCCAGGTGAAGGTCCGCGGCTTCCGCATCGAACTGGGGGAGATCGAGAGCCGTCTGTCCGAGCACCCGGCGGTGCGCGAGGCGGCGGTCGCCGTGCGCGGCAGCGGTTCGCAGGCCCGTCTCGTCGCCTATCT
>JAXDLD010000656.1:0-10644 GCA_034666805.1 Acidobacteriota bacterium | reverse complement strand
GGAGCGAGCCGACATCGTGTCGGGCGGGATCGCCGTCGTGCTGCCCCTGTTCCGGCGCGGTCAGGAGGAGCAGGCCGTGGGCCGGGCGCGGGCCAACAGCTTGAGAGCTCGGGCGGAGGCGCTACGGCGGGCCGTGGAGGCTGAGGTGCGCGGAGCCTTCGCGGCCTACCAGCGGCGCCTCCAGGCGGTCGCGGAGTTGGAGGGCGCCGCGCTGCCGGCCGTCGACGACAACGAGACGCTCGCCCAGCGCAGCTTCGAGGCCGGCGAGATCAACTTGGGCGAGCTGCTCCTGCTCCGCCGGGAGATTCTGGAGACTCGCCTCGCCTACCTCGACCTCCTGCTCGCCGCGCGCCTGGCGGCGGTCGAGCTGGAGACGAGAGCGGGAGGGACGCGATGAAGAGGACGACGAGGCTCGCCGCGCTGCTGACCACCCTTCTCGCCCTCGGCCTCGCGGCGGCCTGCCGTCCTGGCGAGCCGGAACGCGGCGGGGGCGGGTCCGGACCTCAGCCGGTGGCTCCGGCGGGAGGAGAGCCGGGGGCGGGGACCGACAACCTGGTCCGGATCGCTCCGGAGATGCTGCGCGATCTCAAGCTGACGACCGCTCCGGCCGCGGCGCGGACGGCGCAGGAGGGGGTCTCCGTGCTGGGCGAGCTGCGGGTCGACGAGGATGCCTACGCCGCGGTCTCGGTCCCCATCCCGGCGCGGGTGGTGGCCCTGCGCGCCGAGCCGGGCCAGGAGGTGCGGGCGAGACAGGTTCTGGCCGAGTTGCAGAGCCCCGAGTTGGGTCGGGCGCGAGCCGCCTACGAGTCGGCGTTGGCGCGGCAGGAGCTCGCCGCGAAGACGCTGGAGCGCAAGCGCGGCCTGGCGGCCGAGCGGATCGTCTCGCTGGGCGAGCTGCAGCAGGCGGAGTCCGCCGCCGCCGGGGCCGGGGCGGAGCTGCGCGCCTCTCGTGCCGCTCTCGCGGCCTTTGGGGTCCCGCTGGCGGCCGCGACCGGCGATCCCTCGGGGTTTCCCCTGACGTCTCCGATCGGCGGCACGGTCCTCGAGCGCAAGGCTCTCCGTGGCGAGATGGCCGACCCCTCGATGCCTCTCTTCCGAGTGGCGGACCTCTCGCGTCTGTGGCTCGTGGTGCAGGCCTTCGAGCGCGACGCGGTGCGCGTCCGGCAGGGGGCCGCGGCCCGGGTCATCTTCGCCGCACTGCCCGGACGCACGTTTGAGGGCGTGGTCGCGCGGGTGGGCAAGGAGGTGGCGTCCGCGTCACGGACGGTGCCGGTGCGGATCGACCTCGCCAATCCGGGGGGGCTGCTATGGCCAGGCATGTCGGCCACCGCCTGGCTGCCGCTGGCGGACGAGGGCGGCACGGTCGTCGCCATCCCCACCTCCGCCCTCCAGAAGCTCGAAGCCGGCTGGAGCGTCTTCATCCCCCGCGGCGAAGGGAGATTCGAGGCCAGGCCCGTGGGGCGAGGGCGCGACCTCCGCGGTGCGGTCGAGATCCTCTCGGGACTCCGGGCAGGAGAGACGGTGGTCGTGGACGGGGCCTTCCTGCTCAAGGCCGAAGCGGAGAAGGCCCGCGGTGGCGGAGAGCACGCCCCCGACTGACCACGATGGACGACGATTGAGGAGACCCGCCATGGTGGAACGCATCCTTCGCGCATCCTTTGCCCGGCCCTGGCTCGGCGTGATCTTGGCGCTGGCGGCGGCCGGGCTCGGCGCGGTGTGGCTCTGGGACCTCCCGCGGGATGTCTTCCCGGACCTCTCGACACCGGTTTTCAACGTCATCGTCCAGAATCCCGCGATGGGGGCCGAGGAACTCGCGACCGGCGTCGCCATCCCGTTGGAGGTGGCGCTCGCCGGTCTCCCCGAGGTGCGGCGCGTACGGTCGACGTCGCAGCTCGGCGTAGCGCAGGTGCGGGTCGAATTCGAGCCCGACGCGGATTATTACCGCGCCCGGCAGAGGGTCGGCGAGAGAGTCAGCCAGGTGGCGGGGGAGCTTCCGCCCGGGACGGGCACCCCCTTGGTCTCCAGCCTGACCGGCCGGCTCAACGAGATCCTCGAGCTCACGCTGGAGGCGGAGCCGGGCGCGGCGGACCTGATGGCGCTGCGAGACCTGGCCGAGTTCGAGGTGCGCAACCAGCTCCTCGCCGTGCCGGGGGTGGCCGCGGTGGAGGTGCTGGGCGGCTATCTCCGGCAGTTTCAGGTGCAGCTCGCCCCCGAGCGGATGGTGGCGCGGTCAGTCAGCCTGGGGGAGATGCTCCACGCGGTTCGCGGCGCCAATCTCTCGGCCGCGGGCGGCTTCGTGACCCAGGGGCCGATCGAGTGGTCGGTCCGCGCTGTCGGCCGGGCGGAGTCGCTCGACGATCTCCGCGCGACGGTGGTCGCCGTCCGCGGCGGCACGCCGGTGCTGCTGGGAGATGTGGCCGAAGTGCGGGAGGCGCCGGCGGTTCGCCGCGGCCTCGCCCACCGGCTCACCGGCGAGGTGGTGAGCGGCCGGGTGGTCAAGCAGTTCGGAGCCGACACCGTGGAGGTGGCCGCTCGCGTGCGCCAGGTGCTCGCGGACCTCCAGCCGACCCTGCCCAAGGGGGTGCGGCTGCGGCTCGTCTACGATCAGTCGTCGCTGGTGACCCTCGCCCTGGGCGGGGTGGGCCGCGCCGTCCTGATCGGCGCCGCTCTCGTGGTAGGAGTGCTCTTCGCCCTCCTCGGCAATCTGCGGGCCGCGCTTCTCGTAACCCTGACGCTACCGGTGTCGATCGCCCTCTCGGGCCTGATCCTCAAGCCGCTTGGCGTCGGCATCAACACCCTGACCCTGGGCGGGTTGGCGATCGCGGTCGGGCTCCTGGTCGATGCCGCGATCATCATGACGGAGAACATCCTCCATCGTCTCACCGCGCCCGCTCCGGAGGAGCGCCGGCGGCAGGCGCTCGCCGCCGCGCTCGAGGTGGGCCGGCCCATCGCCTTCGCGACGCTGATCGTGCTGGCGGTGTTCCTGCCGCTGTTCGCCATCGCCGGCGTCGAGGGCCGCATGTACCGCCCGCTGGCCGCCGCGGTGGTCGCCGCCGTCGCCGCCGCCCTGGCGCTCGCTCTCACGGTCGTACCGGCGCTCGCGGCGACCTTCCTGCGGCCGACGAGGCCCGGAGCTCTCGCGGACGTCTGGATCATCCGCCGCGTCAAGGCGGTCTACGCACCTCTCCTCGACGCCTGCATGCGGCGGGCGGGTCGGGTGCGCGTGCTGTCGCTCGCCGTCACCCTGCCCGCGCTGGTCCTCGCCTTTTTCGTCGGCTCCGACTTCATGCCGAAGCTCGACGAAGGGGCCTTCCTGCTCCAGACCGTGCTGCCGGCCGAGGCCTCGCTCGACGAGGTGGACCGGTTGAACCACCGCGCCGAGGACATCCTGCGGCAGGTTCCAGAGGTCGAGGACGTGGTGCGGCGCACCGGCCGGGCGGAGCGCACCGAGGACCCCATGCCCCATACCCTCTCGGACGTGCTGGTCGTCCTCAAGCCGGACCGCTCCCGGCCGCTCGCAGCCATCGAGGCGGACATGCGCGGACGGCTGGCGCACGTTCCCGGAGTGGCGGTTCTCTTCACCACGCCCCTCGGGATGCGCATCGACGAGGGGCTGGGTGGCACGCCGGCCGATCTCCAGGTCCGCATCTTCGGCCCCGACCTCGGCCGCCTGGCCCGCTTGGCCGGGGAGGCGCGAGACGTCATGGCACGGGTCCCGGGGATCGCGGACCTGCGAGCGGAGCAGCTCACGGGCCTCCCCCAGATCCGCATCACGGTGGACCGACCGGCCGCCGCACGGGCGGGCCTCCAGCCGGGCGAGATCGTCGACGCCGTCCGGGTCGGCCTCGCCGGCGAGGAGATCTCTCAAGTCTGGGTGGGCCAGCGCCGCTATGACCTTGTCGTGCGCCTCGCGGACGCGGCCCGCCGGGACGTCAGCGCCTTGCGCTCTCTCCTCGTGGACGGCACCGAGGGCGCCCGAATCCCGCTGGGCCAACTCGCCCGCATCGAGGAGGTCGAAGGGCCGGCGGCGATCCAGCGGGAAGCCGGGAGCCGTCGCATCGCGGTCGAGGCGAGCGTGACCGGGCGTGACCTCGGAGGCGCCGCGGCGGAGGTGCGCCGCCGTCTGCAACGGGAGTTGCGCCTCCCCACCGGCTACTTCTTCGACGTTGGGGGGCGGGTGGAGAGCCAGGCGCGAGCCGGCCGCTCGCTCACTCTGGCGATCGGCGTTGCCCTGCTGGCCGTCTTCGTGCTGCTCTACCTGGCTTTGGGTTCGATCGCCGAGACGCTGGTCATTCTCGCCACCCTGCCGGACGCCTTCGTCGGCGGCATCCTGGCGCTGCTGCTGGCCCGGGAAACGTGGAACGTCTCCTCCCTCGTGGGGCTGATCGGCCTGTTCGGCATCGCGGTCCAGAACGGCCTCGTGCTGGTCGCGCAGACCCGCTCCCTGCTCGCGGCGGGGAAGCCTTTCGGGGAGGCGTTGCGCGAGGCGAGTCTCGGCCGGGTCCGGCCCAAGCTCATGACCGCCGGGACGGCCATCCTCGGCCTCCTCCCCTTGCTCGTCCTCAACCTCCACGGCACGGAGATCGAGCGTCCTCTCGCGGTGGTGATGACCGGCGGCCTGGTGACCTCGACATTGTTCACGCTCTTTGCCCTGCCCACTTTTTACCAGCTGGTCCACCAGATGCAGGAGCGCTGGCGGGATGGCCGGATGGACCGGGAGGAGAAGGCCGCGTGAGCCGCGACGCGAGGCACTGGCGACCCAGGCCCACGAACAGCCGGGCGCGCCAGACGAAATATATCTCCGTCTGACCTGGTTTTGCGTTCCGTGGTAAACCTCCTCCGCGCCTCCCTCGCGCTCGCCCTGGTCACCGCGATCGTCGCCTTCCTGGGCGCGCCCGTCTGCTCCTCCTCGGCCTGTCCCATGAGCGGCACCGAGCGGGCGGTTTGCAAGGCGATGGGCAGGGAGTGCTGCGGGACCAAGGGTGGGCAGGTTTCCCATACCCCGGCGCTCTCCGCGCCCGTCGTGGCCGTTCCACTGGCGCGCGTCACCCTCGCCGAGCGAGCGGCGGAAGCGACCGCGGTCGCCGATCCCTCCCGAGCGTTCGCCGCCCCCGCGGTGGTCCAGGGCGTCGGGCTCTTCACCCTCTTCGCCGTCTTCCTGATTTAAGCGTTCCTTAGGAGAAGTGTGTCCGGCCGCGGCCTTCCTGGCTCGCGGAGAACCCCACTTTCCTCTGGAGGAATGCGATGTCTCAGCGAACCCTCGGCGCTCTCCTGACCTTCCTCTTGGTCGCCGGGAGCGCGGCCGCCCAGAAGCCGCCCGAAACCGAATGGCGGACCCTCCTCGCGGCGGCGATCCGCCGCGCGACGGCCCAGAACCCGCGGGTCCGCGAGGCGGAAGCCCGGGCCGAGGCCGCCCGGCACCGGGTGCCGCAGGCGACCGCGCTCCCCGATCCGGAGGTCGAGCTCGGTTTGAAGGACGTCCCGGTCCGCGACCCCTCGCTGTCGCGGAACGACTTCACCATGGAGATGGTGACCGGCCGGCAGCGCCTCCCCGGGCGGGGCAAGCGCGGAGCGCAGCTCGCCCTGGCCCAGGCGGAGGTCGCGGGCGCCGCGGCGATGCGGGCGCGGGAGGTCGTCGAGATCGCCGCCGACACCGCGGACGCCTTCTTCCATCTGGCGGAGACGGACCGCGGCCTCGCCATCCTGGAAGAGTCCCGGCAGCGGCTGGCGGACGCCGCCGCCGCCTCGACCGAGCTCTATAAGGTCGGCAAGGCCGGGCAGTCGGACGTTCTCCAGGCCAGCCTCGAAAAGACGAGCCTCGAAGAGCAGATCTCCTCTCTCAAGGCCGAGCGGCGGGCAGTGGCGGCCCGCTTCAACGCCCTCCAGGGTCTCCCCGCCGGAGCGCCCGTGCCGCCGATCGGGCGGACGGCGACGATCCTGCCGATCGAGCCCGGAGCCGAGGCGCCCCTTCTCGCCGATCTGGTGCGGCGGGCATCCGAGCGGAGCCCCGCCGTGACGGTGGCAGAGGCGGAGGTCCATCGCAGGGAGCAGGAGCTGGAGCTGGCGCGCCTCGAAGGCCGCCCGGACTGGATGCTCATGGGCTACTACGGGCGCCGTGAGCGGTTCGCGGACTTCTTTGGAGTGAGCGCCGCGATCAACCTCCCCTGGGCGCATCGCGGGCGTCTGGACGAGCGGCGGGCCGAGAAGGAGGCCGATCTCGCGGCGGCCCGGGCCGGCGTCGACAGCGCCAGGAACCAGCTCCAGGGCGAGATCGAGGCGGTGTACGCGGAGCTCGAAAAGAATCTCGATCAGTCCCGGCTCTACGTCAACTCGATCCTGCCCCAGGCCGAGATCAACTACCGGGCCGCGCGCGAGTCCTACGTCGTCGCCAAGATCGATTTCCTCACCCTCCTGCGCGCCGCCACCAACCTCGACCACTACCGGCAGCAGGCGGCGGCGCGAGCGGCGGGAATCGGCCGCGCCCTGGCGGCGCTCCAGAAGGCCTCCGGTCTGCCGCTCATCGCAGGAACTCCCGATCCAGGAGACTCCCATGCTGAACCGTAACCTTTTCTTCGTCGTCGCCATCGCCCTGGCCGGCGGCGCGATGTTCACGGGCTGCCACCAGGCCCCGGGAGCCGTGACGGAAAGCCCAGGCAAGGGTACGACTCCAAAGGTCCTTTACTGGGTGGACCCGATGCACCCCGCCTACACCTCCGACAAGCCGGGCAAGGCTCCGGACTGCGGGATGGACCTCGTTCCGGTCTATGAGAAGCCAGCCGAAAAGCCGGCCGGAAAACCGAGCCCGCCGGGCGTGCCGGCCGCTACGACCGTCGAGCTTAGCCCGCAGGCGGTCAGCGCGGCCGGGGTCGCCACCGCCCAGGTGAAGCAGGCCGCTCTCTACCGGGTGATCCGCGCCGAGGGCGTCCTGGGGGCGGACGAGACCCGGCTCGTCCACATCGCCGCCCGCGTCGCCGGCCGGCTCGACCACCTCGACCTCGACTTCACCGGCGAGTCCGTCCGCCGCGGCGCGCCGATCTACTCGATCTACAGCCCCGACCTGGTCGCCTCCGGGCGGGAGTACAGCCTCGCGCTCGAAAACCTGGCGCGGGCGCGGGCCGGCGGGGACGCCGGTTATATCGAGTCCGCCGAGTCCCTGGCCGGGGCCGCGCGCGAGCGCCTCGCTCTCTGGGGGCTCGACCGGGCCCAGATCAACCGCATCGCCAGCACCCCCAGTGCCCCCAGTACGCGACACCCCGAGGTCGATCTCGTCGTGCACTCGCCGATCAGCGGCACGGTGCTCGAAAAGAAGGTCGTAGAGGGCCAGTACGTCACCGAAGGGCAGGACCTCTACCTGCTGGCCGATCTCTCGCGGCTCTGGCTCTCCGCCAAGGTCTACGAGCAGGAGCTGGGCGGAATCAAGATTGGGCAGCTCGCCGTCGCCCGCTTCCCCGCCTTCCCGGGGCGGAACTTCGAAGGCCGCATCCGGTTCATCGACCCGGTGCTCGACCCGGCGACCCGGACGGCGGGGGTGCGGATCGAGCTGCCGAATCCCGGCGGTCTCTTGAAGCCCGGGATGTTCGCCACCGCCGAGCTCCGGGTCGATCTCGGCCGCGGGCTCGCCATCCCGAAGAGCGCCGTCCTCGATACCGGGGTCCGCCAGTTGGTCTATGTCCGGCTGAGCCCGACCCGCTTCGCCAGCCGCGAGGTGAAGCTCGGCCCGGCGGCGGGGGACCTCATCCAGGTGCTGGGTGGGCTCACCGAGGGGGAGGAGGTGGTGACGGCGGCCAACTTCCTGATCGATTCGCAGTCGCAGCTCGCCGCCGGCCAGTCCATCCAGTGGGGTGGCGCCTCCGAGGTCAAGAAGGACGGGAGACCGAAATGATCGACCGGTTGATCGATTTTTCGCTCCGCAACCGGTTCCTCATTCTCGGCTTGACGCTCCTCATCGTCGCCGTGGGCCTCTACACCGTCCGCACCAACCCGGTCGACGCCATCCCCGACCTCTCGGAGACGCAGGTGATCGTCTTCGCCGACTGGCCGGGCCGGGCGCCGCAGGAGGTCGAGGATCAGGTCACCTATCCGATGGTGGCGAATCTCCAGGGGCTGGCCGGAGTCAAGGCCGTGCGCGCCTCGTCGGCGTTCGGCTTCTCGATGGTCAACGTCATCTTCGAGGATGGGACGGACCTCTACTTCGGCCGGCAGCGCATCCTCGAACGGATGAACCTGATCCAGGGCCTGATGCCGAAGGGAGTGACCCCGGTGCTGGGCCCGGACGCCTCGGCCGTCGGCCAGGTCTTCTGGTACACGTTGGAAGGCGAGGGCCGCGACCTGGGAGAGCTGCGGGCGCTCCAGGACTGGTTCGTCCGCTACCAGTTGAACGCGGTCCCCGGGGTGGCGGAGGTGGCCTCGATCGGCGGCTTCGTCCGCGAATACCAGATCGACCTCGACCCCAACAAGCTCACCGCCTCCGGAGTCTCTCTCCGCGACGTCATGGGCGCCGTCGAGCGCAGCAATAATAACGTCGGCGGCAAGACGATCGAGCAGAACGGGATGGAGTACGTCGTCCGCGGCATCGGACTGATCCGCGGCCTGCGCGACGTCGGCAACATCGCGGTCCGCGCGTCGGGCGGCGTCCCCGTCTACCTTTCGAGTCTGAGCACGATCCAGCTCGGCCCCGCCTTCCGCCGCGGCGCCCTGGAGAAAAACGGGCGGGAGGTGGTGGGCGGCGTCGTCACCATGCGCTACGGGGAGAGCGCTCCCGAGATCATCGCCCGGGTCAAAGCGAAGATCGGTGAGGTCCAGAAGGGCCTCCCGGCGGGGGTCCGCATCGTGCCCGCCTACGATCGCTCGGCCCTGATCTCCCGGGCCATCGGCACGCTTGAGCGGTCGTTGATCGAAGAGACCCTCCTGGTCGTTCTCGCCCACCTGCTCTTCCTCATGCATTTCCGCTCGGTCCTGATCGTCAGCGCGCCGCTGCCGATCGCCGTCCTCATCTCCTTTATATTGATGCGGGTCTTCGGCATCACCTCGAACATCATGTCGCTCATGGGGATCGCGATCGCGATCGGGGTGCTGGTCGACGCCGGCATCGTCATCACCGAGAACTGCTTCCGGCAGATCGAGCAGGAGGCCGAACAGGGAGGCGAGCCGCGACCGCTGATCGATTCGGTGCGCGATGCCACCCAGAAGATCGGCCGGCCGATCTTCTTCTCGATGGTGATCATCGTCCTCGCCTTTTTCCCCGTCTTTTCCCTGACCGGGGAGGAGGGGCGGCTCTTCCATCCCCTGGCCTTCACCAAGACCTTCGCCATGATCGGGGCCACCTTCCTCTCGGTAACCCTGGTGCCGGTGCTCGCGACCTTTCTGATCCGGGGGAAGGTCCGGCCGGAAGAGAACAACCCGCTGATGCGGGGCGCCCGGCACCTCTACCAGCCGGCGCTCGGCTGGGCGCTCGACCATAAGAAGACGATCCTCGTGAGCGCGACGGGAGCGCTCCTCATCTCTCTCGTCCTCGTCGGCGGTGCCGGACTCTTGCTGACGCCGGTCAAGCTCCCCTTCCTCGCCGGGGCGGCGGCCGGCTCGGAGGGCTCGAAGCGGGTCGCGGACCGCCTGGCGAGCGGCCAGCAGTGGCTCGACTCCCACCTCGCCCCGGGCGTGGGCAAGGAGTTCATGCCGCCGCTCGACGAGGGGACCCTCATGTTCATGCCGGTGACCTCGAATGCGATCTCGCTCACCGAGGCGGTCGAGATCATGAAGCGGCAGGACGCGGTGCTGCGATCGTTTCCCGAGGTCGCCTCGGTGATCGGCAAGGTGGGCCGGGTGGAGAGCCCGCTCGATCCCGCGCCCATCAACATGTACGAGACCCTGGTCGAGCTTAAAAGTAGGGAGCACTGGCGGCCGGGTCTCACCAAGGACGCTCTCCTCGCCGAGATGACGGAGAAGAGCCAGATGCCGGGCGTGACGACGATCTGGCAGCAGCCGATCCGCAACCGGATCGACATGCTGGCGACCGGCATTCCCACCCAGGTGGGGATCAAGATCTTCGGGCCGGACCTGGCGACCCTCGAACAGAAGGCGCGGGAGGTGGCGGCGGCCGCCCGGGGGGTACGGGGGGCGGTCGACGTCTACCCGGAGCAGATCCTGGGCACCCCGTATATGGAGATCGAAGTCGATCGCGACGCCGTGGCCCGCTACGGCGCGACCGTGGGCGACGTCGAGGACGTCATTGAGGCCGCGATCGGCGGCATGGACCTGACCACGACGATCGAGGGTCGCAACCGCTTCGCCGTCCGAGTCCGCTACGCGCGCGAGCTGCGGGACGACCTGGCGGCGATCCGCCGGGTCCTGGTGCCGGTCCGCTCGCCTTCCCCGGCGGGGGGAATGGCCCACGTGACCCTGGCCGAGCTGGCGGCGATCCGCCTGCGGCCCGGCCCCTCGATGATCTCCTCCGAGAACGGTCTCCTGCGGGAGCGGATCTTCCTGAACGTCCGCGGGCGCGACGTCGGATCGTTCGTCGACGAAGCGAAGCGGCGGGTCGAGGGGAAGGTGGCGCTGCCGGCCGGGTACTTTCTCGAATGGTCGGGTCAGTACGAGAGCCAGGTGCGGGCCCGTAACCGCCTGCTGCTCGTCATACCGGCCTGCTTC
>JAXDLD010000655.1:0-3114 GCA_034666805.1 Acidobacteriota bacterium | reverse complement strand
CAGATTCTTCACCCGGTCCACAATCCCCCGCTCCTCCTTGACCGGCTTCCCCGAGAGCTCGGCGAGCTTCCGCAGCAGCTCGACCTCCTCCTCCGACAGGTCGCGCGGCTGGGGGACCTCGACCTCGATCACCGCCACGTGGTCGCCCTTGCCGTGCCCGTCGAGCCGCGGGATGCCCTGGCCGCGGAGGCGGAACTCGCGGCCCTGGGCGGTGCCGGAGGGGATCTCCAGGGACGCCTGGCCATGGATCGTCTCGACCTCGATGTTCGCCCCCAGCACCGCCTGGGGGTAGGCGATGGGGACCCGGGAGAGGACCGTCGCGCCGTCCCGGTGGAAATGCTCGTGCGGCTTGACCTGGAGGACGACGTAGAGGTCGCCCGTCGGGCCGCCCCGCCGGCCGTGCTCGCCCTCGCCCGAGAGGCGCAGGCGCTGCCCGGTGTCCACCCCGGCCGGGATCTTGACCGAGGTCGAACGCTCGCGCTCGACCAGGCCCTGGCCCTGGCACTCCTTGCACGGATCCTTCACCACCTGCCCCTCGCCGTTGCACTGCGGGCAGGTGCGGGCGACGGTGAAGAAGCCCTGGCTGTAGCGCACCTGGCCGCGGCCGGCACAGGTGGCGCACGGGGTGGGGGCGGTGTTGCTGGCGCTCCCCGATCCCGTGCACTTGGGGCAGGTCTCCAGGCGGGGGATACGGAGCACCGTGTCGGTGCCGAAGGCGGCCTCCTCGAAGGTCAGGGTCAGGTCGTAGCGCAGGTCGGCGCCCCGGGTGGCCCCGCCGGGGCCGCCCCGCCGGCCGGCGCCGCCGCCGAAGCCGAAGAGGTCGCCCAGGATGTCCGAGAAGTCGGCGAAGATCGTCGGGTCGAAGCCCGCCGCGCCGGCGCCCGAGACCCCCTGGTGGCCGAAGCGGTCGTAGCGCGCCCGCTTGTCGGCGTCGGAGAGGACCGCGTAGGCCTCCGCCGCCTCCTTGAACTTCTCCTCCGCCTCGACGGAGCCGGCGTTCCGGTCCGGGTGGTACTGCACCGCGAGCTTGCGGTAGGCAGCCTTGATCTCCGCCGCGGCAGCCGTCTTGGCTACCCCTAAAACCTCGTAGAAATCACGTTTCGTCGTCGCCATCTCGTCCTAACCTTTCGCCGCTTCGCCGGAAGCCCTGGACAGCATGACGTCGGAAAGCGTGCGCGACACCGACGACAGGTCGTAGATCGCCGCCTCGAGCTCGGCCCGCTGCTCGTTCGTCTTCGCCACGCGCGCCTGGAGGAGGTTCTCGTGGATGCGCTTGGAGTCTTCTTCCGGCAACATGTCCCGGAACTGCTCGAAGACCCGCTCGTTGCTGTAGATCAGCCCCTCCAGGCGGTTCTTCAACTGGCGGATCTCGCGTTTCTCGATGTCCGACTTGTTGTTCTCGCTCGCCTCCAGGACCAGGCGGCTGATCTCGTCCTGCGACAGCCCCCCCGAGGGGTTGATCTGGATGCTCTGCGAGAGGTTCGTCGCCATGTCGCGCGCGCCGACGTTGACGATGCCGTTCGAGTCGAGGGCGAAGGTGACCTCGATCTGCGGCACCCCGCGCGGCGCCGGCGGCACCCCCACCAGCTCGAAGCGGCCGAGCGACTTGTTCTCGGCCGCGATCTGGCGCTCCCCCTGGAGGACGTGGACCTCGACCGTGTCCTGGTTGTCGACCACCGTCGTAAAGATCTGGGTGTTCTTGGTCGGGATCGTCGAGTTCCTCTCGATCAGCTTGGTGAACAAGCCGCCGTGGGTCTCGATTCCAAGCGACAGCGGGGTGACGTCCAGGAGCACCAGGTCCTTGATGTCGCCGCGCAGGATGCCGCCCTGGATGGCGGCGCCCATCGCCACCACCTCGTCCGGGTTGATCTCCCGGTTGGGCTTCTTGGCGAAGATCCGCTCGACCGTCTGGATGACGAGCGGAGTACGGGTCTGGCCGCCGACCAAGAGCACCTCGTCGATCTGGTCGGTGCGGAGGCCGGCGGCCTTGATGGCGTCCTGGCAGGGGCCGGCGGTGCGCTCGACGAGCTCGCCGACCAGCTTCTCGAAGTGCGGGCGGGTGAGCGTCCGCCCCAGGTGGCGGGGGCCGCTCTCGTCGGCCGAGATGAACGGCAGGTTGATCGCCGCCTCCTCGCTGTTCGAGAGCTCGCACTTCGCCCGCTCCGCCGCCTCCTTCAGGCGCTGGAGGGCCATGCGGTCGGCGCCCAGATCGATGCCGGTCTCGGCCTGGAACTCCTCGATCAACCAGTTCATGATCCGCTGGTCGAAGTCCTCGCCGCCCAGATAGGTGTCGCCGGCCGTCGAGCGGACCTCGAAGACCCCCTTGGCGAATTCGAGGATCGAGACGTCGAAGGTGCCGCCGCCCAGGTCATAGACGGCGATGATCTTGTTGCCATCCTGGCGGTCGAGGCCGTAGGCCAGGGCGGCGGCGGTCGGCTCGTTGATGATCCGGAGGACTTCGAGCCCCGCGATCCTCCCGGCGTCCTTGGTCGCCTGGCGCTGCGAGTCGTCGAAGTAGGCGGGGACCGTGATCACCGCCTCCCGCACCTCCTCGCCCAGGACCTCCTGAGAGAACTCCTTGATCTCGGCCAGGATGAAGGCGGAGATCTCCTCCGGGCTGTACTGGCGGTCGCGGATCTCGATCTTGACGTCGCCGTTGGGGGCCCGGGTCAGCGTGTAGGGGAGGACCTCGCGCGCCTTGGCGACGTTGGGATCGGTGATCTTCCTGCCGATCAGGCGCTTGACCGCGAAGACCGTGTTCTGGGGGTTGGTGATCGCCTGGCGCTTGGCGATCTGGCCCACGAGGCGGTCGCCCTCCTCGGCAAAGGCGACGATCGAGGCGGTCGTGCGGCTCCCCTCCCGGTTCGCCAGGACGCGGGGAGTCAGCGCGTCGACCACCGCGACGCAGCTGTTGGTGGTCCCCAGGTCGATGCCGATGATCTTGCTCAAACTCGCTTAGCCTCCGGAATCTCGCCCGCGGCCCCTACCTTAAGGACAGGTGCGCCCCGCCGGGCGCGGCGCTCGCGAGCGGCAGCCGGCCAGGGGGGCGACGCCGGGACGGCCGGCGGGCGCGGGGATCGTTCTCTGTATTGTAGCGTGCCGGCGTGCGAGCGC
>JAXDLD010000654.1:0-4979 GCA_034666805.1 Acidobacteriota bacterium | reverse complement strand
GTTGAAGATCCGAGAGAGTTGCTCGATCACCTTCCCCACCCGCCGGTTCCAGCGCTTCTTGCCGACCTTCTGGAGCGCCGCGTTGCCCACCAGGTCCTCGTAGGTCTTTTTCTTCCGGAAGGGATGGTGGGCCATCTCGATGTTGGGCACGTAGTGGCCGTCGATGTAGAGCGCGAAGCCCATCCCGGTGCCGAGGGTCAGGACCAACTCGGTCCCCTTGCCCTCGATCACCGCGAGCCCCTGGACGCCGGCGTCGTTCGCGACCCGCGCGGGCTTGCCGGTCATCTCCTCCAGGGCTCCCTTGAGGTTGAAGTTCGCCCAGGCCGGGTCGAGATTGGGGGCGGTCAAGGTCACGCCCTCGACCACCACCCCCGGAAAGCCCGACGCCACCCGGTCGAAGGGCGGCATCTGCTGGACGATTTCCTGCAAGGCGGCGAGCACCGCCTCCGGGGTGGCCGGATGAGGGGTCCCCAACCGCACCCGCTCGCAGGTGGGTGTGTCGGCAAGGTCGGCGGTCAGCCCCTTGAGGCCCGTTCCCCCGATGTCCAGACAGAGCGTGAGGATCGGCTTCGCTTTTTTCGCCATGGCTCGATCCTATCCCATCGTCTCCCCCAGGCGTCTCAGAGGAACTCCACCCGCCCCTGGATTTCCCCAGCGGTCAGAACCTCGTAGAGGAGAATGAGCCGTCGAATCATTTCGCCGACGGAGTGGGCAGTCTTGTGGGAGTAGACGATCCCGGAGTGATGGGAGCTCTGGCTGGCGAGGCGCAAGAAGTCTGCATCGTGGGTGACGAGGGCTCTGTGCGAGGTTCGGGCATACTCCAATTGGGCCAGATCGCTCCGGCTGAGCAGGGCGGCCTCGACGGTGGTCGTGACGTCGATCCCGTGCCGGCGCAATCCGCGGGCGATGGCGGGGGCGATATGTTCGTCGAGATGAAAGCGGATCCGCTCAGCCAACGCCGAGGGCCTTCAGCTTCTCGCGCAGAGGAGAGACGTTCCGCCGTTCGAAAGCCTCGGCGAAGTCCCTGTCCTCTTCGATCGAACGATCGATTCCGGCCTGATGCTCGTAGTAGTAGGCCATGGCGGCGTGGAGGGCGGCCAGGGTCAGGTCGTAGGTCCCCGCGATCTCGGCGAGAGGCTGCCCCAGGCGAAGATGCATCAGGACGACGTCGTCAACGCTGATGCGGCTGCCGGCGAGGCAGACCTTCCCGCCCCTCACGCCGGGAGCGGAATCGAGGTATTGCGTGAGCAGGGCTTCCATGCGGGGTCTCTTGGCGACTGATTGTATCCCATCCCCCTTCACACCCCGCTCTCGACCAGCTCCCCGGACTGGATGTGCCAGAGGTCCGCGTAGGTACCGCCCCGGGCCAGGAGGTCGTCGTGGTGCCCCTCCTCGGCGACCTTGCCGTCGCGGAGGACGAGGATGCGGTCGGCGTGGCGGATGGTCGACAGGCGATGGGCGATGATGAGCGCCGTGCGGCCGGCGGTCAGGGTTTTGAGGCTCTGCTGGATGGCGCGCTCGGTCTCGGTGTCGACCGAGCTCGTGGCCTCGTCCAGGACCAGGATGGGCGCGTCCTTGACGATGGCGCGGGCGATCGACAGACGCTGGCGCTGGCCGCCCGAGAGCTTGATGCCGCGCTCGCCGACGATCGTGTCATAGCCGTCGGGGAGCGAGGCCACGAAGTCGTGGAGCTGGGCGAGACGGGCGGCGCGCTCGACGACCGCCGGCCCGGCGGTCCCCGTGCTGTAGGCGATGTTCTCGTAGATCGTGCCGTGGAAGAGGTAGACGTCCTGAGAGACGAGGGCGATGTTGGAGCGCAGGTCGCGCTGGGCCAACTCGCGCACGTCGTGCCCGTCGATGCGGACCGCCCCGCCCGTCACGTCATAGAGCCTGAGGAGGAGCTTGATGATCGTCGACTTGCCGGCCCCGGTGGGCCCGGCGATCCCCAGGGTCTCGCCGGGGGCGACCCGGAAGGAGACTCCTTCGAGGACCGGCTCGCCGCGCTGGTAGGTAAAGACGACCTGATCGAAGACGACCTCTCCCCTGGCGCGCGCGAGCGGTGCCGGCCGCTCGGGGTCGCGGATCGCCGCCAGAGTGTCCAGCAGGCCGAAGATGCGCCGCGCCGAGGCCTTCGCGCGCTCGTAGTCGTCGACCGTCGTCCCCAGCCGGGTCAAGGGCCAGAGGAGCCGCTCGGTCATCATGGCGAAGAGGACGAGCTGGCCCACGGTGACGATCCCGCTGCCGGCCAAGACCCAGTAGCTGCCCAAGAGGAGCACCCCGGCGAAGCCGCCGACGATCGCCATGCGGATCAGGGGGACGTAGATGGCGGCCAGGCGGATGGCGTCGAAGTTCGCCTCCCGGTACTCGTTCGAGGTGCTCCGCACCCGCTCGGTCTCGAAGGCCTCGGCGGTGAAGCTCTTGATCACCAGAATACCGGCGATGTTGTTCTCGAAGCGGCTCGCCAGGCCCCCCACCGCGGCACGCACCCGCCGGTAGCGGGGGGAGATCTTCCGCTGGTAGAGGAGGCTGCCCCAGAGGATGACGGGGATGGGCGCCATGCCGACGAGCGAGAGCTGCCAGGAGGTGCCGAGCATGATGATGCCGGCGAAGACGAAGAGGACGGCGATCTGCACGAGCTCGTTGAAGCCGGTGTTCAAAAACCGTTCGAGCTGGTTGACGTCGTCGTTCAGCATGGCGAGTACGTCGCCCAGCCGGTGCTCCTCGAAGAAGGCGATCTCGCGCGACTGGATGCGCTCGTAGGTGTCCATCCGTAGGTCGTGCTGGACGCGCTGGGCGAGGCCCATGAACATCGCCTGGTAGATCCACTGGAAAAAGCTCTCGAAAAAGAAGATGGCGACCGAGAGGCCGGCCAGGACCACGGCCAGGCGCCAGGGGTCGCGGGTCCGCGCCAGGGCGGAGATCCAGGCCGGGGCCGAGCCGCGGAGCGAGTCGATGACCCAGCCGACCAAGAGCGGCGGCATGAGGTCGAGCACCTTGTTGGCGACGGAGGCCGCCACCGCCCCGTTGACCGTCCGCCGGTAGGGCTTCAGGTACCGGAACAGCCGCCGCATGGGCCGCGGGGCCTCGGGCAGGCGGGGGATCTGGGGCGTGGGGCGGGAGGGCTCGGTCACGGCGGATTACCTTCGAGGGACTATACGCAAACCGCTCCCTCTCCGGCTACCATGGGCGGCAAGGAGGGCGCGCGATGGAAGAGACCCTGAACATGGCCGACCACTACCTGAAGGACGTGGCCGTGGAGCTCCGCAAGTTGAAGACCCTGGCCGACAAGGCCATCGCCCAGGTGGAGGACGGCGACTTGACGGCGGTGCTCGACCCGGAATCAAACAGCATCGCGATACTCATGCAGCACCTGGGAGGCAACCTGCGCTCGCGCTTCACCGACTTCCTGACCGCCGACGGCGAGAAGCCCGACCGCCACCGGGACGCCGAGTTCGAAGCGGCCCCGGGGACGGCCCGGGCGGACCTCCTCGCCCGCTGGGAGCTCGGCTGGAACCGCCTCTTCGAGACGGTCGACGGCCTCCTCGCCTCGGACCTTGGGAAAACGGTGACGATCCGGAGCGAGCCGCACTCCGTCCCCCAGGCGATCCAGCGGGCGCTCATCCACTGCGCCTACCACGTGGGCCAGATCGTGCTCCTCGCCAAGCACGCCCGGAGCGCGGAGTGGAAGAACCTCTCCGTCCCCAAGGGCGGCTCGGCCCGGCACGAACAGGAAGTGGCGGCGCGGCAGGGGAAGTGAGCGGGGGCCGGCACCTTTTCCGTAAAACCATGGCATAGTTCCGCCATGGGACGACGGAAGGCCCCCTCCGACCAGTTGACGCTCTTCGCGGGAGCGGAGCCGGAGGAACCGGAGGAGGAGAGCGTCGGGCCGGCGCTGGTCTCCCCTGAAGTCGAAGCGCTGGGCCGGGCGCTCCACCCAGAGGTGCGGCTCGGGCCCTCGACCTGGTCCTTCCCCGGCTGGGCCGGGATCGTCTACGACTGGACGTACACCCCGACCCGGCTGGCGCATGAGGGGCTCGCCGCCGCGGCCCGGCATCCGCTGCTGCGCGCCGCCGGGGTCGACCGCACCCACTACGCCCCGGTCGCGGCGGAGGAGCTTGCCGCCTATGCCGCCGAGGTCCCCGCCGGCTTCCGCTTCCTCGTCAAGGCGCACGAGGCGCTCACCCTGGCGCGCTTCCCGGACCGCCCGCGCTACGGCCGGGAGCGCGGGCTCGGCAACCCTCTCTATCTCGACGTCGCCTATGCCGCCGACGCGGTGGTCGCCCCCTATGTCGAGGGTCTCGGGGAGAAGGGGGGCGCGCTCCTCTTCCAGTTCGCCCCCCAGGACCTGGGCGGTCCCGCCCGCTTCGCCGAGGAGCTCGGCGCCTTCCTCTCCGCCCTGCCGCGGGGGCCGCTCTACGCGGTCGAGCTGCGCAACCGGGAGATCCTCACCCCGCGCTACGCCGAAGCCCTCGCCGCGGCCGGCGCCGTCCACTGTATCAACGCCCATCCGCGGATGCCCGATGTCCGCACCCAGGCGGCCCTGACCGGGGTGGCGGCTGGCCGGGCGGTCATCGTGCGCTGGCTCCTGGGACCGGGGGAGACCTACGAGGCGGCGGGCAGGCGCTTCGCCCCCTTCGACCGCCTCCAGGAAGAGGACCCCGCCGCCCGCCGGGGCATCGCCGCCCTCGCCCGCGAGGCGGTCTCCCGAGGGCAGCCCGTCCTCGTCACGGTCAACAACAACGCCGAGGGCTCGGCGCCGCTGTCGATCGTCAAGCTGGCGGAAGAGATCGTAGATGCCGAGCGGTCGGAATGATTCAGCCGGGAAAAGGAAGTTCCTGCAAGGGATTGCGCTGCAGCTCCCCCTTGGAGAGCCGATAATCCTGGAAGAGATCCTTGACGCTCATCTTCCGATGGAGGGAAATCTTCTTCAACTCTTCCCAAGGATCGTCATGGTTCTTGCTCTGCGCATTCAGCTTCCA
>JAXDLD010000653.1:0-20294 GCA_034666805.1 Acidobacteriota bacterium | reverse complement strand
CTAAAGTCCTGAGGCGCATCTCCCCGGGTAGTAGACACGTATCCTAAACTTCGCAGAGCTTCCTCTAAGGTTGGCAGGGCCTCCTCTAAGCTTGGCAGAGCCTCATCTAAGGTTTGCGGACCGTCCTCTAAGATTCGCGGACCCGCACTTGAGGTTGGAAGGCCCGTATCTCAGGTTTGAAGCTCCGGGCTTCGGATCAGGAGTGCCCCATCTCCGGATTCGATGCTCGTGGCTCGGGTTTGGATCCTCTCTACTTCGGAATTGGAAGGCCGTACTTCGGATTTGGCAGTGCCTGCCTCGCTGTTGGATCTCCACGGCTCGAGAGCTGCGACGCCCTACTGGAAATATCCCACCACGTCGAGCAGGAGATCGGCCTGGCCGCTTCCCGCGAGGTTGATCTTGGCGTCGACCTCGCCGCCGGCCAAGAGGAGAAGGGCGTTGTTGGTCCGCGTCTGGCCGGCCGAGAAGTTCAAGCTGCTGGCGAGCGGCGCGAGACCGCCGGTGGGGTAGAGGGTGAGGAAGCCGGCCGCCGTGGGGCCGACGATCGTCAGGTTGGCGGCGACGGCCTGCGCTCCGGCCGGGATGCCGCAGGTGCCGGCGACCGCCAGGGTGCGCGGGACGCCTGAGGCGAGCGCGCTGCCGCCGCGGGTGTCGAGGACCCGGCAGGGGGCGAGGGTGAAGAAGTCGAGGGGCGGGCTCGCGATCACCCGGTAGACCGCGCCGTCGCCCCGGGCAAGGTAGAGCAGGCTGCCGTCGGGGACGACCAGGAGGTCGACGGGCGAGTTGATCCCGGAGGCGAAGTCGGTGACCGCGTTGCCATTCCCGGGGTCGAGCCGGCGGATCCAGCCGGAGCAGTAGTCGGCGAAGAAGTAGGTCCCGGTGTAACCGGCCGGGAACTGGTTCGCGGCCGGGTTGTAGAAGGTGCCGCCGGTGATGGCGCAGCCGACGGTCGGCCCGGTGCCATGGCCGTACGAGAAGATCGGCGAGCGGAAGCGGGCATCGGTCGTCGGCCCCTCCGTCGTCGGCCAGCCGTAGTTGGAGCCGGCGATGCCGTCGTCGATCTCCTCCCAGGTGCTCTGCCCCACGTCGTTGATGAGCATGCGGCCGCTGCCGGGCTGGAAGGAGAAGGTGAAGGGGTTGCGGAGACCGAGGACCCAGATCGCCCGGTTGGCGCCGGTCGCGGTGCCGAAGAAGGGGTTGTCGGCGGGGATGGAGCCGTCCGGGTTGATGCGCAGGATCTTGCCCAGGAGGTTCCCCAGGGTCTGCGAGTTGGCGCCGTTGGCGTTCTCGCCCGCGGCGATGTAGAGCTTGCCGTCCTTGCCGAAGTGGAGGCTGCCGCCGTTGTGGTTGGTGGCGTTTGACAGGTTGTTCAATTCGAGGAGCACGGTCTCGCTCCCCGCCAGGGCCACGTCGCCGTTAGCGGTGAAGCGGCTGACCCGGTTGTGGACCGGGGGGCCCGTCGCCGTGTAATAGACGTAGACGAAGGAATTCGTGGGGAAGTTGGGGTCGAAGGCCACCCCGAGGAGCCCGCGCTCACCCGAAGAATCGACGGTCACGGAGAGGAACGGGGTCGCGAGGAGCGTCCCGTTCTTGACCACCCGGAGCTGTCCCCCCTGCTGGCAGACGAACAGCCGGCCGTCGGGCGCCAGGGCCATGGCGGTGGGGTTGGTGAGCCCGGAGGTGACCCGGGTCTCGACGAACCCGGCGGGGAGGGTGGCCGCGGCGGCGGGGCCCGCCAGGGCGGCAACCAGCAACCCGGCGGCGAGCAGGGCATGGAGGGAACAGGACGGTCGGTGAGCGAACGGACGGTGGGACATGGCGGGCACCTCTCGCAGGTCTGCAGGTTGCGGCGGCGAACGCAGGAAGGGCCTCGAGCGCCTTCCATAGACGTTCCAGTATGGATGCAGACCCCCTCTGATTTCAACCGGCCGGCTCCCGGATGGGGGCGGGGCGCCGGCTACGGCCTCTCCGCCCTACTGGTAATACCCCACGACGTCGACGAGGAGGTCGAGCTGGCCGGCGCTGGCGAGGCTGGCCCTGGCGTCGAACCTGCCGGAGGCTGCGAGGGAGAGGGTGACGTTGTTCGTCCGGGTCTGGGCGCCGGAGAAGTTGAGGGTGCTGGCGGACGGCACGGGGATGCCAGTGGGGTAGACGACGAGGTGGCCGGCCTTCGAGGGGTTGACGACCGTGACGTTGGCGGCGACCGCCCGCGCGCTCGGCGGGATGCCGCAGAGGCCGGCCAGGGTGAAGGTCCGCGGGGTCCCCGGGGCGAGCGGGCTGGTGCCGCGGGTGTCGACGGCGCGGCAGGGGGGGACGGTGTAGAAGCCGAGCGCGGCCGTGGCGGGAGAGAAGCTCGTCGAGTCGGCCGCCCCCGGCCGCCCCGGGTCGTCGCTCACCCCGGAGGACTCGTCGGTGCCGTCGCCGTCGGCGTCGAAGGCGAGGGTCGCCTGGTTGGCGAGGGAGACGCCGAAGGTGCCGGCCCAGACCTGCGCCTGGATCGTGATCGTCACCGACGCCCCGGGGTCTAAGGCGCCGTTCCAGGAGACCCGGTTGCCGGGGAGATCGGTCGTGACCGTGCCTCTCCCCGCCGTGGCCGAGAGCAGGGTGAGGCCGACCGGGAGGACATCCGCCACCTCGTCCCCCGGGTTGTCGAGAGCCGGCCCGGCGCCGGCGTTGGTGACGGTCAGGGTATAGGTGACGGCCCCTCCCTCCTCGGTCTGCCCGGCGACGGTCAGGGTGGCGGTCAGGAACCCGCCGAGACCGGCGCGCGGCAGGGCCCAGGGCTCGAAGCCGTGGGTGCCGTCGTTGGCGGCGAAATAGACGTAGAGCCCGGCGGCCGCGAACCCCGCTGGGCTCGAGGGGAGGGCGCCGGGGCCGACGTCCTGGACCATCCGGGTGCCGGCGGCGGTGCCGTCGCTCTGCCAGGGCTCGAGTCCGTGCACGCCATCGTCAGCGGCGAAGAAGAGGAGGTGACCGATCCGGGCCAGGCTCTGCGGCGAAGGGGAGGCGGTCCCGGGTTGGATGTCCTTCACCAGGTGCGTGCCGGCAGGCGTGCCGTCGCTCACCCACAGCTCGCGGCCGTGGACGCCGTCGTCGGCGGTGAAGAAGACCCGGTTGCCGACCGCGGTCACCTCCGTGGGGAAGGAGGACGTCCCCGGGTTGATGTCCTTGACCCTCACCGTGCCGGCGGCGGTGCCGTCGCTCGTCCACAGCTCCTGGCCGGCAGTCCCCTCGCCAGAGGTGAAGAACAGGCGGCTGCCCGCGGCCACGAAGGTCCGGTCGGCAACGGAGATCGGGTTCGGGCTGGAGACGGAGGCATGCGTGCCGGCGGCGGTGCCGTCGCTCTGGTAGAGCTGGTTGCCGTTGAGGAAGAAGACGAACGGGCCTGCGCTCGCCATGTTACCCAGATAGTTGAAGAAGGGCCCCGGGGAGACCTGGACGGTGCCGCCTGGAGTGCCGTCCGTGCGGTAGAGCGGGCTCGTGGAGCCGGGGAGGAGGAAGTAGAGATACCTGCCCGAGACGGCGCTGGCGAAGTTGCTGCAGCAGTCGGAGTCGGTGGGAAGGCTCTGTACCAAGGATGCGTTGGTCCCGGCGGCATCGGCCTGCCAGAGCTCGTAGGCGGAGGGGGCCGGCCGGAAGTAGAGCACCCGGCCGCCCAGGGGGGTCACCGCAAAGCCGTTCGCCGTCGAGCTCGAGGCCGCGGCGGGCACCGGCCCCGTCCCCGCCGGGGTGCCGTCGCTCGTCCACAGGCCTGAACCGCTCGCGCTGCTCGAGTTGCCGAAAAAGGCCCGCGCTCCGAGAACCTGGATCTCGTACAGCTGGGAGCCGTCGGGGCCCGGCAGGAGGTCCTCAACCAGGGAGGTCCCGGCGGGCGTGCCGTCACTCTTCCACAGCTCCCGCCCGAAGACACCGTCGTCCGCTCTCACGAGCGCGGTGCCGGCGAGGTCGGTGAAGAGCGGGCCCCGGGAGAGGGGCGGGAGCGAGGAGGCCTGGGTATCGATCCCCTGGACGAGGGCGGTACCGCCGGGGGTGCCGTCGGTCTCGTAGAGATACCAGCCGGAAGGGGTGTAGGCGACGAAGAGCCCTACTCCGGCGAGCGAGGTGCCACGGGCTCTGGCGAAAACGTTCCCCGGCCCGTAGGACCCGCCCGGGCCGGGGTTGAGGTCGGCCAGGAGGACGGTGCCGGCGGCGGTGCCGTCGCTCGACCAGGGCTCCCGGCCATGGGTGCCGTCGTCGGCGAAGAAGACGACGCGGTTTCCCAGAGCGAAGAAGGCGGCGCTCTGGCCGTCGAAGCTGTCCCCGGCGGGGTGGATGTCCGCGACCAGGACCGTGCCGGCGGTCGTGGCGTCGCTCGTCCACAGCTCCAGGCCATGCGTGGAGTCGCTCCCCTCGAAGAAGAGCCGGTCCCCCACCGCGGTCATCTCGCCGATCCCGGAAAACCCCGTCCGAACGGGGACCGTCCCCGCGTCCGTGCCGTCGCTCTTCCAGAGCTGCACGTCACCGGCGAGGGATCTCGCGAAGTACACCGCGTTGCCCACGGCGGTGAGAGAGAAGAGGAAAGAGGAGCTCGGGCCGGGCGTGATGTCCTTGACCAGGGCGGTGCCGGCGTCGGTGCCGTCGGTCGCCCACAGCTCCGCGCCATGATCCGGGTCGGAGCCGACGAAGAACATCTTGCCGCCCGCCGCAGGGGTCAGGTACGGAGGGAAGCCCATTCCGAGGAGGAACGTCCCCTGCGGACCGGGAGTGAGGTCCCTGACCAGCGCGGTGCCGGCGGCGGTGCCATCCGTCCTCCAGAGCTCCCTGCCGTGCGTCCCGTCGTCGGCGCTGAACAGGACCGTATTGCCGAGCCGGTTGAGGAGCTGGGGATCCCTGGAGCCGTTTCCGGGGAAGCTCTTGAGGAGCGAGGTGCCGGCGGCGGTGCCGTCGGTCGCCCACAGCCCCTCCTGGCTGGCGAGGTCGCCCCCGGTCAGGAGGAGGGTGGTGCCGAGCACCGCCAGGGGTCGGAAGTAGAACCCCTGCGCGAGAGGAGAGGGCGGGGTGAAGACCGGGACGGTGCCGGCGTCGGTGCCGTCGCTCTTAAAGAGCGTGGAGTCGACGGAGCTCTCGAAGTAGAGAGAGGAACCGAAACGGGTGAGGCCCAGCGGCCGCGACGAGCAGATGCCCGGGCAGAGGTCCTTCACCACGTGGGTGCCGGCGGCGCTCCCGTCCGCGCGCCAGATCTCGGTACCGTGGATGCCGTCCTGGGCTGGGAAGTAGACCGCTCCGTCCAGCTCCACGAAGTCGGTGGTGAAGCTCTCGTCGAAAGGTGAGGTTGGCTCGACGGTGGTCTTGATGTCCTTCACCTGGAAGGCCGGCTGGGCGGCGAGCGGGGCGAGGCCGAGCGCGAGAGCGAGAACCAGGGCTACGGCGGCGATGCTCCTCGACATCCTTAACCTGCCTTTCAGAGGCGCCGTCTCCAGAGCCCCGCGGTTGAATATGGACTTCAATATCCTATCGCACGCGGGGCGGCCTCACCGGAGGCCCCACTTCCGGAGTGACCTCGCGGGCGGTTCCGTTTCACGGCGCTTTCAGCCCCGGAAGAAGTGCTGGAACGGGATGTGCGCCCGCATGGCCCAGTTCTGCTCGTTGTGCTGGGCCCAGGGGAAGGCGAGGTAGAGGAGGTCGCTCCCCTCCTGGTAGCCGCGCTCCAGGAGATGGTTGCGCATGGCGTAGGTGGCCTCGAAGTTGTCCCCCGGCCAGCCGCTGTCCAGGTAGAGCTTGATCGGCCGCTTCTCCTCGGTCGCCACCCTCTCGATGAGGTCGTCGCGGTAGCCGAAGGTCGAGGAGAGGCAGCCGGCATGGCCGAAGACCTCCGGCCACTGCCAGGCGAGGTAGAACGAGACCACCCCGCCGAGCGACGAGCCCATGACCACGGTGTTCGGGGCGTCCTTGAGGGTCCGGTAGTGGGAGTCGACCCAGGGCTTGACCTCGTCGACCAGGTAGCGGCCATAGTCCTCGTAGCCGGGCCGCGTGTAGTCGGCCAGCCGGTCCCGGGGGTAGACCCCGACCGCGATGGCCTTCCGGATGAGGCTCATGGCATTCAGGAGAGGCAGGGTCTCGGCGATCATCCAGGAGTGTCCCGCGAAGGCCTCCTGGGGGAAGAAGAGGTTCTGCCCGTCCTGCATATAGAGGACGGGGTAGGACTCCAGGTGGTTCTCGGCGTAGCCCGGCGGGGTGAAGACGCGCAGGTCGTGGGTCCGGTCCGAGGTCCTGGACGCGAGGTGGACCAAGGCGGCGACGCTGCTCGTATGGTCGTCCAGGAAGTGCGGGTAGACGTCGCGCACCGCTCGTTCGTCGGGGACCGCCAGGTAGTTCTCTCCCTTCGACCAGAGGATCTCGTCACCGCGCCTCAGGATCGGCTTGTAGTAGGTGTAGTGCTGGGCGAGCGTGAGCGGGAAGTCGAACCAGGTCCGGTCCGGGCCCTCCACGGCAGGGTGGACGTCGGCCTCCCAGTCGCGGTCGGTACGGAGGAGGATCTCGCCGTCCTCTAGAGGATAGTGGATGCGGAGGGTGAGGGTTTCGGGCATGGCGCTGGCCGCCCAGTCTACCATCCGTCTCGGCCGACCCAGGTATGCCCAGCTACAAAAGGTTTTTAACTTCCCGATCATCCCCTCGAGATGTCAACCTTCCTTGTCAACCTAAGTGTACAGCCGGACTCGGGGTCCGCCGACCCAAAATCGAGCGCGCGGGAGCGGCTCGCTTTTTTCGGCCTCTTGCACCTTGATCTAGTATGGAGCGATCAGCGGAACATGGCGGTGGCGGCTAACTTAAGGCCCGTCTTTCGCCCGTGCCGTGCCAGTTCCCTGCTCGCACTCCTTGCGCACCTCAGTTTTGCCGGTCGTTTACGAGTCGGTTTCTTTTCGCCGGCTCGATACCGCCCCTTCGGAGTCGTGGCTCTCATCGGGAGAGTCCGTCCGGCCAGGGTGGTTGGTGAGTAGCGCTCTCTGGAGGATGCAAGTAATGAGAATCAGCTTGAAAAATGCGTTGGTGCTGTCGTGCGGCCTGTTGGCCGTCGCCGGGCCTGCCGTGGCGAAGGGCAATGCCGCGGCGAACGGTGATTCCGAGAAGCCGAGAATCGTCTACTTCCCGGCGCAGGGTGTCGATCGCGGCGTGAATACCGATCAGCATCTGGTTGCCAAGGCGACGAACATCACCTTCCACGGTGGACCGGTGATCACGTCCGCCAAGGTGGTCTTCATTTTCTGGGGCCCGAGCTTCGCCAACGCGGCCTCGGCCGACCACGCCTACGCCACGACGCTGCAATCCTTCCGGAACCAGTTCGGCACGACCGGCGAGTACAACACGATCACGCAGTATTCCGGCATCCAGCTCGCGAACCTCGGTTCGGGAACCGCTGACTTCTTCGACACCGCGACCCCGCCGACGAACGTCACCGACTCCGCCGTTCAGGGCGAGGTCAACAAGTACCTGCAGACCCACACCAAGAGCACCAGCGCGATCTATGAGGTCGTCATCCCGAGCACCTCGTTCTCCTCGAGTGGCTCCAGCACTTCCTGCGGCGGCCCGAGCCTGGCCTACTGCGCCTACCACAGCTGGATCGGCAGCGGCAGCAGCGCCACCAAGTACTCCATCCAGCCCTTCCCGAGCTGCAGCGGCTGCAAGGTCAGCGGCTGGTCGAACGTCCAGAACCAGGAGCACTTCGTCACCCACGAGACCCGCGAGGCCGTGACCGACCCGACGGGGACCGGCTGGTTCGACTCCTCTGGCCAGGAGGCGGACGACAAGTGCGCCTGGTCGCCCACGCCGTTCTTCGGCACCGGCGGCTTCGGCTACCAGTACGAGTGGTCGAACGCCAACGGCGGCTGCATCCGTACCCGCTAAGAGTTCGTCCAGCAGGAAAGGAAAACCCCGGCTTATGGCCGGGGTTTTTCGTTGTACTCCCGGTTTGGGCCATCCTCCAGGCTCTCGACCGCCCGCAGAACCTCGCTCCGGGCGGGCTCGAAGAGGTGGCCGCGCAAGGCTTGCCGATAGTCGCGGAGCGCGGCCTGAGGATCGCTCAAGCCCGCCAGGGCCTTGCCGCTCCAGAAGAGCGCCGCCGGGAGATCGAGCTCCAGGAGCTCCGTGGCGGCCGCGACGGTGTTCCGAAACCATTTCTCGGTCTCGGCGGTCTCGCCGAGCAGGCGGTGGCTCTCCGCCAGGCGGAAGGCGATGGGCGGAGCCTCCGCCAGGCCGTCCCCCGGCGGCAGCAATCCCCAGGCTCTCTTGAGCGCCGCGATCGCCTCACGGAGCTCGCCGGAGAGGGAGAGGACCGTGCCATAGCCGAGCCAGGCGGCCGCCAGGCGCGGCTGAAGCTCGACCGCCTGCCGGGCGGCCCGGCAGGCCCGGCCGGGCTCCTGGCTGTCCACGAGGCTCGCGCCGGCCACCGCCCAGGTCCGCCAGCTCTCCGGGAACCGTTCGAGCATCTCCTCCCGGATCGGCCCCGCCTCCGCCGGCAGGGTCCGGGGCAGGATCCGAGAGGCCAGGAGGTAGATCTCCCGGTCGCTCCGGTCGAGGGCCAGGGCCGCGAGTACGGCCTTCGCCGCCGGCCGCTCTTTTCCCACCCGGCGGAGACAGCGGGCGTAGAGGGACCAGCCGCGGGCGTGTTTGGGGTGGCGCTCGACGAAACGGGCGAGGACGGCTTCCGCCTCCGCCTGCTGGCCGCGGGCGAGATGGTAGAGCGCGAGCGAGTCCTGGCCGCCGCTCCAGTCCGGGGCGTGGTGGAGAGTGGTCCGCAGGAGCGCCCGGGTCTCCTTTCCCTCTTTCCCGCCCACCTCGCCGCGCCGGCAGCGGAGATCCACGAGGCGCTTGGCGGCGACGAAGCTCGTGGGCGCGATCTCGAGGGCGCGGCTGGCCCGGCGGCGCGCCTCGCGGTCACGGCCGGCGGCGAGGAGCGCGCCATGGCTCAAGGTCAGGGCGCGGAGGTCGTCGGGATCGACCGCCAGGGCCTGGTCGAAGGCGGCCAGAGCCTCAAAAGGGCGGTCCGCCGCGAGGTGCAGCTCCCCCATGGCGATCCAGTGGGCGGGGTTGGCGGGCTCGACCACGGCCGCCTCCGCGAAGCTCACGAGTGCGGCGGCGGGCTCATGGTCGCAGAGGTCGATCCAGCCGCGGAGGTGCTGGCGGGTGCCCGGGCCGCGCGCCAGGGGCAGGGCCTTCTGGTAGGCCGCGACCGCTTCCGGATCCCGGGAGAGGCCGTGGAACATCTCGCCGGCCCGCAGCCAGCCCTCGAGCAGGAAGGGCTGCTTGTCGAGCACGTACCGGTACTGGGCCAGGGCCTCCTCCCAGCGCCCGGCGAGGTAGAGGACCTCCGCGATTTCGCGGCGCTTCTTCCAGCCGCCGGGATGCTTCTCGGTGTAGCGGCTCAAGGCGGCGAGCCGCGCCTCGGGGTTGCGCCTCTCGTCCCGGGGCAGGAAGAGGAGGAAATCCTTGGCCAGCCCCGAGGGCAGGAGGACCACGACGGTCCGCAAGGTGACCGCTCGGGCGCCGAGCTCTTCATTTTCCGCCGGCCGCGGGCTCGCGAGCGCGTCGGCGCTATCCTCGGCGCCTTGCAGGTCCTCGGAATCGAGGATCTCGGGGGCGAGGCCGGGCCGGCCCTCGGAGTAGCCGGCCAGGCGTTCGCGGAGCGCGGCCCTCGCCTGCTGCACCCGCTTCCTGGCGTTCTCCTCGGAGATCCGGAGCTGGAGACCGATTTCCTGATAGGAGAGCTGCCGGAAGAAGCGCAGCACCATCGGCCGGCGCAGGCGCTCGGGGAGGGCGCGGACCGCTTGCCGGACGAAGGCGTCGAGCTCACGGTCGAGATAGCTCTGCTGCGGAGTCTTGAGGACGGTGGTGGCCGACGGGCTCTGCAGCCCCTCGAGGTCTTCGAGGTTCGAAACTCCGAGCTCCCGCTGTCGCTTGCGCTTCCGGTAGAGGTCCATGCAGGCGTTCCGGAAGAGCCGGTTGAGCCATGCCTTGGGGTCCCGCAGGGTGCTGCCGAGCTCCTTGAACTTGATCAACGCGACGATCGAAGCGTTGCCGAACGCCTCTTCGGCGTCGACGTGATTGCCTCCCATGAGGCCGAGGCAGAGGGAGTAGAGATCCTCTCGGGAGAGCTCCCAGAGATCGACGAATTTCGTTGCTATATCCGTATCGGAGGGATCTGGCCGATGGGAGTTGTCGTCACGGAAGCTATGTTGCCCCATATGGTTAAATCGAGCTCAGCACAAGAAATTGAGACCGGCCGCGAGCCTCCGCCGGGCAGCTCCGGGCAGGCTCTTTACGGGTTCGTGGGGAAACGGCATGGCCCTTCCACGACGTTCGCGGAAGCGGTTCCGTGAATTTTCAGTGTTCGAGCTTAGGGACGGCGGGGACGGGGTGGCCGGGCCGGGATCGCGGCGCTCGCCGTGGCGCCGCCGGAACCCGAGGTGTCGAGACCGCCGAGGATGACGGGCAGCCCGTCGCCGCCGGCCCCGACGATGACGACCTTGGCGTTGGGCGACTTGGCGAGCTCCAAGGTGGCGTCGATGCCCTTCCACTTGAGATAGCGGTCGGAGATGCCCCCGGTGACGATCTCCTGGAAGCTGCGGATGCCCTGGGCCTCCAGGGTCTTCCTCTCCGCCTCCTTACGCTCCTTGAGCAGCCGGTAGTCGTACTCGAGCGAGAGTTGCTCCTGCTCGAGCTTGCTCTGGATCGCCCGCTGGATGCTCGGAGGGAGAGTGATGCGGCGGATGAGGACGTCGTCGACCGCCACCCAGCGCTCCCGCCCCGCGTTGAACGTGGTGTGAGCGATCGCGCTCCTGATGACCTCGCGGCGCAGCGAATAGAGCTCATCCGGGCGGTATCTGGAGATCACTTCGCTCACGATCGTGCTCAACTCGGGCAGGAGGATGGTTTCCAGGTAATGGGGTCCCACCCGCTGATGGAGCCGGCCGAGCTGGCGGATGACGGGGTGGTAGCGGACGGTCGCCTCGACCTCGATCTTGAGACCGTCTTTAGACAGCACGTCGATCGTCGCGTCGGCCCGCTGTATGCGCACGTCGTAGACATACATTTCGTTCAAAGGCGATTTGATCTGCAGACCTTCGAGATAGACGTTCCGCAGATCGGTGCCGCCGCCGAACCGCCGCCAGAGGACGCCGGCCCGGCCGGGGTGGATGAAAATAAAGATGTCCTGCGCGAGATAGGCGATCGCGAAGAGCAGGACGAGCACGGCGAGCTGGAGCCCGAGCTGGTGAGCCTTGATCCATCGCTCTAAACGTTCGGCGAGCGCTCTCATATCCCTGCTCCGTCCCGGAGGCGGGTCAGCTTCCCGTCCTCCATCCTTAGCACCCGGTCGGCGACGTGGAAATAGCGGTCGTCATGGGTGGCGGCGATGATCGTCCTGCCCTCCTCTTTCATCCGGCGGAGGAGCACTTCATAGAAAAATTTGCGGAACACCGGGTCCTGGTCCGCCGCCCACTCGTCGAAGACGCAGATGGGCCGGTTTTCGAGGAAGCTGACCAGGAGGGCCAGCCGTTTCTTCTGCCCGGTCGAAAGGTCGAGGGTTTCGAACTCGCCGTTTGAGAAGCGGGTCTTGCCTTCGATCCGCAGGAGATCCAGAAGCCTTGCCACCTGTTCCTCGGTCACCCCGGGGATGCCGTAGAGACGCTTGAAGAGGTGGTAGTCGGAAAAGATCACCGAGAAAAGGTCGCGGTACTCGTCGTAATTCGCCGGGTCGACCTTGACGCCGTCGACCCGGATGGCGCCCGTGGTCGGATAGTAGAGAGCGGTCAAGAGCAGGAGGAAGGTCGATTTGCCGGTGCCGTTGCCGCCGACGATGAAGAGGGTCTCGCCAGCCTCGAGGGTCAAATGGATGGGGCCGATGCGGAAAGGAGCTCCCCCTCCTCCAGCGTCGGGGAACTCGAAGGAGACGTCTTGGAGCTCGATCTGCCGGAAGGAGGCGAAGGGATTTCCGGGCGGGCTTTCGCCGGCCGTCGGCGCCGGCAGCTCTCCGCGGTCGGGCGTCGCTTCGAGAGCCGTTTCGAGCGCCGCTTCGAGCTTGTAGATGTTTTCGATCGCGGCATTGGCGGCGGCGACGGTCGGAATGGCGCTGATCATGTTCGAGATCGGACCGATGATGAAGAGGATGGCCGCCGTCACCTTGGTGAGCACGGACGGCGGCGTGGAGGTGATGCGGGGGAGCAGGAAGACGATGGCGGCGATCAGGATGTAAAACGAGGTCTGGGAAAAGATGAAATGGAGCGCGAACTGGGTCTGGGTCTTGATCTTGATCGCGGCGACCGAGTCCGAGATCCGCCGGGTGTCGGCGAAGACCTCGGCGCTTCTCGCCCGGTTCATCTTGACCTCCTTGAAGCCGTCCAGGATGTCGTTCAGCGCGTCGACGAACCGGTTCTCCCGCGCCATGGCTTCGTGCAGGTCGCGGCTCAATTCCCGGGTCCGCGCGAAGTGGATGGAGAGGGCGACCAGGGTGAGCGCCACGCACAGGAAGAACGCGGCGCGCGACAACCAGGCGAGATAGAGCAGGGTGAAGACGATCAGGATGGCCGCCTGGCAGGCGATGACGATGATCGCCGCCGCCTGCGAGATCGTCAGCGTCTCCTTGCTGACGCTGGCATAGATCGCCGCCCGGCCGATCTTTTCGAGCGGCAGGAGCTCGGAGTGGCGAATCTTGTCGGTGATCCGGACGCGGATCTTGTCGAGGATCCGTTCGATCTCGACCGTCGAGGTGACGAGGAGGTACTTCTGGGTGACGATATAAAGGGAAAGGACGAGGGCGAAGAGCACCAGGGCGCGGAAGTTCTCGGCGTGGGTGAGGGTCGAGGAGGCGGCCGAATTGATCACCGCCAGGATGAGCGCGTTCGCGAGCCCCGAGAGGGTCGCGATCCACAACAGGCGGCGCGGGGAGGTCCGGGACTCGCTTCTGAGCAGCCGCAGCAGGTTCATGAGGTCGCGGCTAGCGGGCTTGCCGGCGGCGCGGCAGGGGGGCGGTCAGCACGAGGAGCGCCAAGGCGAGCAGAGGGCTCAAGACCAGAGAGAAGAGGAAGAACCCCCAGAATCCCATGATCCGGTCGCGACCGAGGAACCCGAGGGCACAGCTCGCGAGGATCCATGCCGCGATGAACCACATATCAGGCTCCCTAAAAGAGGTGGGTCGAGAGTGGTGATCCGTCGGAGCGGCCCCGTCTCCGGTCGGAGCCTCCCTGCCGTCGGGGCCCGTGCGCGCCGAGACCGCACGCGCTTTTTAGCGCCCCGCCGGCAGGAGGGCCGCATCCAGGGGACGCCTAGGTGGTCGCCGGGGTGGCCTTGTCGATCCCCTTGCTCCGGTCCCGGGTCACGATCTGCTTGCCCTCTTCGAGCTTTTCCTTGAAGTAGGCCTTGGACTGCTCCGGATCGAAGTCGAGCAGGTTGCCACCGGAGGCGAAGTGACGGAGGAAGACCTTGCCCAGCGCGTAGGTGCTGGCGCCGTAGAAGGCCGGCAGGGTGGCCACTCCGGCGAGCGTGCCGACCAGGGGGATGGCCTTGAAGATGCTGCCGATCGAACCATAGGCGAGCGTGCTCGGGACGACGCTCCCGAGGAGGGCGGCGACCAATCCCTTGGCCCGGGCACCCGAGAAAGGCACGCCGTAGAGCTCGGCCTCCTTGCTCAGCATGCGGAGCTGGATGCCGCTGACCGCGGCCAGATCCACCAGAGGGAAGGGGATGAACCCCGAGCCCACGGACCACATGACATACCGGCCTACGATCGCCTCTCCCTGCGCCTCTTGCTCTGTCATCAGGAACCTCCGTCTGCGTGAAGAAGTGGATGGGCGCGGATGGTCCTCTTGGGCCTTTGAGAGCCTTAAGGCACGGGTCCGCAGTGTCGGGCTGGCCGGAGCCAGTCTCTATGGGAAGGAGACGGCCCGCGAGTGCGATTCGTGAATTTTCCTTGGTTTCAAGAAATTCACAAACTCTCTCCTGGAGCGTCTTTGTCCTACGTCGACAGGGGGATACGGGTATGGAGGAGGTCCGCTCGCTGGCGGACGGATTGGTGCGGAGCGCGGCGGGCGGCCAAGGGATCTGGCTCATCGCGGGGGATCGGGACGAGACTTTCTTCTCCTACCGGGAGCTCTACGAGGACGCACGGCTCCTCCTGGGCGGCCTCGCGGCCGCCGGCGTCGGTCGCGGCGACTTTGTCGTCCTCCAGATCGAGGAGCACCGGCCGTTCCTCACCGTCTTCTGGGCCTGCGTGCTGGGCGGGATCGTCCCCGTGCCCCTGGCCATGGGGAGCCAGCCCGATCACCGCTTCAAGGTCTGGAACGTCTGGCGATTGCTGCGGCGGCCCTGGCTGGTGGCCGGCGGTGCGGCGCTCGCCAAGCTCCAGGGCGCGGCGGCCGCCGAGCGGCCCGAGCTGGCGGCGGAGCTCCGCGACCGGAGCCTCGCCTGGGAGGACCTGGCAGGCCAGGGGAGGGCGGGAAATCCGGCCCCGATCGCCGACATCGCCCCGGGCGATCTCGTCTATCTCCAGTTCTCCTCGGGCTCGACCGGCGATCCCAAGGGGGTCGAGCTCACCCACCGGAACCTGTTGACGAACACCGCCGACCTCTTTAGCGCCCTGGGCGGCGGGCCGGACGACGCGCTCCTGGGCTGGATGCCCCTGACCCACGACATGGGGCTGATCGGGATGCATCTCATGTCGCTCCTCTCCGGGGTGCGTCACTGCCTCATGCCCACCCAGCTCTTCATCCGGCGGCCGGCGCTCTGGCTCAAGAAGGCGAGCGAGCATCGGGCGACGATCCTCTGCTCGCCGAACTTCGGCTACCACTACTTCCTGTCGTCCTTCAAGCCGGAGATGGCGGCGGGCTGGGACCTCTCCCGGGTGCGCATCTGCAACGGCGGCGAGCCGATCTCGGCCGCCATCGCCGAGCGCTTCGTGGCGGCGCTCGCGCCCTGGGGCTTTCGGGACGGCAGCATCTTCCCCAGCTACGGCCTGGCCGAGGCCTGCGTCTGCGTGACGACGACTCCCCCCTGGGAGCCGCTCGCGGTCCACCGGCTGAACCGGAGCTCCCTCGAGGTCGGGAGGCGGGTGGAGGGGGCTGGCGCGGAGGCGGATGGGGTCGTCCTGGTCGACCTCGGGCTCCCCCTGGCTCACTGCCAGGTCCGTATCCGCGACGAGGAGGACAGAGTCCTGGGCGAGGACCACGTCGGTCACGTGGAGATCCGGGGAGAGAACGTCACCCGCGGCTACTACGGCAACCCCGAGGCCACCCGGGAGGCCGTCAGCGAAGGGGGCTGGCTGCGGACCGGCGACCTGGGCTTTCTCCGCGCCGGCCGCCTCGTCGTCACCGGCCGGGCGAAGGACAGGGTGATCGTGGGCGGCGTCAACCACTACCTCCACGACGTCGAGCGCCTGGCCGAGGAGGTCGAGGGCCTGGAGCCGGGCCGGGTGGCGGCCTGCGGCCTGCCGCGGCCGGAGGGCGGCGGGGAGTCGCTCGTCCTCTGCATCTACTGGAAGGGCGGAGGGGAGGAATTCGCCCCCCTGGCCGAGCGGGTGCGGGATCACCTCCTGCAGCGGCTCGGGCTCGCGGTCGAGGAGGTCGTCCCGGTGCGGCGGATTCCGAAGACGACGAGCGGCAAGGTGCAGCGCTACAAGCTGGCCCGGAGCTACGCGGCCGGCGAGTACGACGAGAGCCTGGGCGAGATCCGAGCGCTCCGGGAGAGCCGCGAAGCGGTCCACCCCGCGGCGGCTGTGGGGCCAGGGCTCGGGGAGCGGGCGCTCCTGGCGCTCGTCCGTGGGGCGGCGGAGAAGATCCTCGGCGCTGACGTCCTCGTCGACCGCCCGCTGGGGGAGCAGGGCTTCGACTCTCAGAAGGCCGTGGCCCTGGCGGCGGCGCTCTCGCGGGCCTCTGGGGTCGAGATGCCGGTCTCGCTCGCCTTCGACTATCCCACCCCGCGGGAGATCGCCCGCTTCGTGGCCGGGGAAGTCGGCCGCACTCGGGGCCTCTCTCCCCAAAGCTCTCGCGAGAACCGGCCCGCGGGGGCGGCGGACGAGCCGATCGCGATCGTCGGTTTCGGCTGCCGCTTTCCCGGCGGGGCCTCCGGCGCGGACGGTCTCTGGCGGGTCCTCGCGGAGGGGATCGACGCGGTGCGCGAGATCCCGGCGGAGCGCTGGGACGCGGGGCGCTACTACGATCCCGATCCCGAGGCCGCCGGCAAGATGGTCACCCGCGAGGGCGCCTTCTTGGACGGGGTCGACCTCTTCGACAACGCCTTCTTCGCCATCTCGGCACCGGAGGCGGAGGCGCTCGATCCCCAACAGCGGCTGCTCCTGGAGGTCGCCTGGGAGGCCCTGGAGCACGCCGGGCAGGACGCCGACCGTTTGCAGGGGAGCGCGACCGGGGTGTTCGTCGGCATCTGCGGCTCGGACTATGCCGGGAAGGAGGCGCGCTCCGGCGACCTCGGCCGGATCGGCGCCTATTCGCTGACCGGCAACGCCGCCAGCACCGCCGCCGGCCGGCTTTCGTACGTCTTCGGTTTCGAGGGCCCCAGCGTGGCGCTCGACACCGCCTGCTCCTCTTCTTTAGTCGCCCTCCACCTGGCCGCCCAGAGCCTGCGGAGCGGCGAGTCGACCCTGGCGCTCGCCGGCGGGGTCAACCTCATCCTCACCCCCGAGGTCCACGTCGGCTTCTCGCGTCTCCACGCCATGGCCCGGGACGGCCGTTGCAAGACCTTCGACCAGGCCGCCGACGGCTACGGTCGGGGCGAGGGCTGCGGGATCGTCGTCCTCAAGCGGCTCTCCGACGCCGCCGCGGCCGGCGATCGCATCCTGGCCCTCGTCCGCGGCAGCGCCGTCAATCAGGACGGCGCCACCAACGGCCTGACTGCGCCGAGCGGCGAAGCCCAGCAGCGGGTGATCCGGCAGGCCCTGGAGCGGGCGGCGGTCGCGCCGGCGGCGGTGCGCTACGTCGAGGCCCACGGCACCGGCACGCCGCTCGGCGACCCCCAGGAGGCGCGGGCGCTGGCCGCGGTCTACGGCCGGGATCGCGCGGCCGGTGAGCCGCTCCTCGTCGGTTCGATCAAGACCAACGTCGGTCACACCGAGGCGGCGGCGGGTGTCGCCGGGCTGCTCAAGGTGGTGCTGGCCTTGACGCGGGAGGCGATCCCGCCCTCGCTCCACTTCGAGACCCCCAGCCCGCACATCCCCTGGCCCGAGATCCCGGTCGAGGTGCCGGTCGCGGCGATCCCCTGGCCGCGCGGGGTGCGGCGGCGTCTGGCGGGAGTGAGCTCGTTCGGCTTCAGCGGCACCAACGCGCATGCGCTGATCGAGGAGGCCCCGGACGACGCTCGGAGGGAGCCGGGAGAGGGGGAGGAGCGCCGGGTCCACCTGCTGCCGGTCTCCGCCCGCAGCCGGGAGGCCCTTGCCGGTCTCCTCGCGGCGTACCGCCCGCTCCTCCAAGCGGAGGCGACCGGCCTCTATGACCTCTGCTTCACCGCCGCCGTCCGGCGGACCCATCACCCCTACCGGGCCGCCCTGGTGGGCGTTTCCCGGGAGGAGCTCCTGGCCCAACTCGACCAAGCCATGGCGGAGGGCCTGCCGGAGGGGGGCCGGAGCGCCGCCGAGGCGTCTCCCGGCACCGTGTTTCTCTTTCCCGGCCAGGGCTCGCAGTGGGTGGGAATGGCGCGCGGCCTGCTCTCCCGGGAGCCCGTCTTCCGGGCCGAGATGGCCGCCGCCGAGGCCGCCTTCGCGCCGCATGTCGACTGGCGCCTGATCGCGGCTCTGGAAGGGGAGGGGGAAGGGGAAGATTGCGAGGCCTTCCTATCGCGGATCGATCGGGTCCAGCCCGCCCTCTTCGCCATCCAGGTCTCGCTCGCCGCCCTCTGGCGCTCCTGGGGCATCGAACCGGATGCCGTCGTGGGGCACAGCATGGGCGAGGTCGCCGCGGCCCGGGTGGCGGGCGCCCTCTCGCTCGCAGACGCGGCGCGCATCATCTGCCGGCGCAGCCGGCTCCTGGCTCGGGTCGGCGGAATGGGAGCCATGGCCTCGGTCGAGCTGACCCTCGAAGAGGCGCGGGAAGCCTTGAAAGGCCGCGAGCACCGGATCTCGGTCGCCGCCAGCAACGGTCCCCGGTCGACGGTCCTCTCCGGCGACCCCTCAGGCGTCGACGAGGTGCTGGCGGAGCTCGAAGCGCAGGGGGTTTTCGGCCGCCGGATCAAGGTGGACGTGGCCTCGCACAGCCACCAGATGGACGTGCTGCGGGACGACCTCCACCGCGAGCTCGCGGGCATTGCGCCGCGCCGGGCCGAGATCCCCATCCATTCGACCGTCACCGGCCGGGTGAGCGACGGCCTGGACCTGGACACCGCCTACTGGGTGGCGAACCTGCGCCAGCCGGTCCTGTTCTCTGGCGCCATCGCCGATCTCCTCGGCCAGGAGCATCGCTTTTTCCTGGAGATGAGCCCCCACCCGAACCTCCTGCCAGCGGTCGAGCAGTGCATCGAGCACGCCGGGCAGGAAGGGCGGGCGCACGCCGTCGGCTCGCTGCGGCGCGACCTGCCCGAGGAGGAGGAGATGCTGGGCAACCTGGCGCTCCTCTATGGCCGCGGCTATCCGGTCCCCTGGCGTCGGCTCTACAGCATGCCGGGGCGGCTCGTCGATCTCCCCTCCTACCCCTGGCAGCGCCAGCGGTTCTGGCTCGACGATCCCCCGGCGGGCCGCCGTTCCGCCCATTCAAACGGGGCCCATCCGCTCCTCGGGCACGCGGTGGAGGTGGCGGAGGAGCGGGTCCACTACTGGGAGACCGAGCTCGACCCGCGGCGGCTCCCCTACCTGGACGATCACCGGGTGGGGGAGGCGGTCGTCTTTCCGGCGGCCGGCTGGCTGGAGATGCTGGCCGCCGCCACCCGGGAGCTGCACGGCGTCCCCTGGGACTTAGAGGGGGTCGAGCTGGTCGCCGCGCTCGCCCTGGCACCCGGGGTGGGACAGCGGGTGCAGCTCAAGATCGAGGACGGGGCGCCCGGCACCTTCGAGATCCTGAGCGCCCTTCCGGGTTCAACCGGAGGCTGGCAGCTCCACGCCCGCGGCACCCTCCGGCCGCCGGCTCCCCAGGCGCAGGCGGACCCGGGCCGCCCGCCGCGTCCTCCTCGTTCCAACACCCGGCGGCGCACCGCGGAGGAGCACTACCGGGATCTCGCCCAACGCGGACTGTGCTACGGCCGCCGCTTCCAGGGAGTCGCGGAGGTCTGGGTGGGGGAGGGGGAGGCGCTGGCGCGGGTCGTGGCGGATCCGGCGCTCGCCGCCCCGGGCTACGAGTTTCATCCCGCCCTCCTGGACGCCTGCCTGCAGACCTTCGGCGCCGCCGTGGGCAAGCTCCCGGGGCCCTATCTCCCGGTCGCCATCCGCCACCTGGCGCGTCTGGGTGCTCCGGGCGGAGAGCTGTGGGCGGCCGCGACCTGGCGGGAGTCGGCGGACGGCGAGAGCTTCGAGGGCGATCTCGAAGTGACCGGCCCAGGTGGTGAGCCGATCCTCCGGGCCACGGGAGTGCGCCTGGCGCGCCTGGCGGACGGGAAGGACGGGGCGAACCCGGCCGACTCCCTCTTCGAGCTCGCCTGGAGCCCATGGGAGCCGCCCGCCTCGTCCGCCGCCTTGCCGCTGGTGATCTTCGCCGGCCGCGGCGCCGTCTCGCAAGGGGTCGTGGGGCGGATCGAGGCGCGGGGCGGAGAGCACACCCTGGTCTTCGCCGGCTCCGCCTACGAGCGGCAGGCGGCCGGCCGCTACCAGGTGGACCCCGAGCGCGCGGAGGACGTCGAACGGCTCTTCCGCGATCTCCTGATGTCGGATGGCGAGCCCGCGGCGGTCCTCTACCTGTGGGGGATCGATCCGCCGGACGAGCCCGACCCGGACCGCATCGCCGCCGACGTCCTGCACCTGGCGCGCTTGATCCAGGGGCTCTCGCGGGTGGAGCTCGCGTTCCCCCTTCGCCTCCTCCTGGTGACCCGCGGCGGCGTCCCCGTGGGGGTGGACGATCCGGGCCCGGTCCTGCCCGGTCAAACAGCCCTCTGGGGATTGGGTAAGGCCCTGGCCGAGGAGCATCCGGAGCTCGCCTGCGGGCGGGTCGACCTGAGCCCCAGGGCGCCCGCGGCGGAGATCGACCGGCTGCTGCGCGCCGTGCCGGCTCTCCATGGAGAGGTCGCCCTGCGCGGTGAGACCTGGTACGTGCCGCGCCTGGTCCCCGCCCGGCCCGCCGCCAGTCCCCCCAGGGAGCCGGTGCGAGACCGGCCCTACCGGGCGGTGACCGACCGGCCGG
>JAXDLD010000652.1:0-3606 GCA_034666805.1 Acidobacteriota bacterium | reverse complement strand
GAAGCTGCGCGATCGCGCATCGTACGAGTTCGCGCTGGCGTCGGCCGCGGTGGTGGTGACCGTGGCAGACGGGAAGTTCGCGCGCGTTCGAGTGGCGCTGGGCGGGGTCGGCACCAAGCCCTGGCGCTCGCCCGAAGCCGAGCAGGCGCTCGCCGGCAAGAGGGCGGACGCGGCGACCTTCCGGGCCGCCGCGGAGGCGGCGCTCCAGAACGCCAAGCCGCGGAAGGACAACGCATTCAAGATCGAGCTGGCGAAGCGGACGCTCACCCGCGCCCTCGCGACGGCCGCGGAGAAGAAAGTATGACTCCCTTATTCGACGATGATGCCGCCGCAACGACCGCTTCGACCGCGACGAACCGCAAGGACATGAAGACCGCGTCGGTCGGCAGGCCGGTCGACCGGGTGGACGGCCGGCGGAAGATCACCGGCACCGCCCCGTACGCCGCCGAGCTCCAGCACGACCGCCTGGCCCATGCGTTCCTCGTCCAGTCGACGATCGCCAAGGGCCGGATCGTCGGCATCGACACCGCCGCCGCCAAAGGGAGCCCCGGGGTCCTCGCCATCCTCACCCACGAGAACACACCCAAGTTCCAGCAGGCCGGGAGCGGCCCCAAGGGCCAGCCGACCCAGAGCGGCAAGCTCGCCGAGGACCGGCTGCCGTTCGCGGACGACGTCGTCCACTACGCCGGCCAGCACCTGGCGGTGGTGGTGGCGAACACCCTGGAGCAGGCCCGGCATGCCGCCTCGCTGGTCAAGGTCCGCTACCAGGCAGCGCCGCCGGTGCTGACGATGGAGGAGGCGGAATCGACCGCCTACTCGCCGAAAGCCTCGTTCGGCCGGCCCCTCCAGCACACCCGGGGCGATGTCGACGGCGCGCTCGCGGCCCCCAGGGCGGTCAAGGTCGAGGCGACCTACACGACCCCGGTCGAGACCAACAATCCCATGGAGCCCTCGGCGACCGTGGCGGTCTGGAACGGCGACCACCTGACGGTCGCGGACTCGACCCAGGCGGTGATCGGGACCCGCGCCGTCCTCGCCCAGGCCTTCGGCATCCCGCGGGAGAACGTCCGGGTCCTCTGCCCGTTCACCGGCGGCGGCTTCGGCTGCAAGGGCTTCCAGTGGCCGCATACCCTCCTGGCGGCCATGGCCGCCAAGGTGACCCGCCGGCCGGTGCAACTCAACCTCACCCGGCAGCAGATGTTCACCTCGGTGGGGCACCGGCCGCCGACGATCCAGAAGATGTCGCTCGCCGCCAAGAAGGATGGGACGCTGACCGCGCTCCGCCACGACACCCTCCAGGCCACCTCGCCGACGACCGAGTTCATCGAGGCCTGCGGCCTGACGACGAGCAAGGTGCTCTACGCCTGCGAGAACGTGGCGATCCCCCACCGGCTGGTGCGGGTCAACATCGGTTCGCCCACCCCCATGCGGGCGCCCGGCGATTGCCCGGGGAGCTTCGCCCTGGAATCTTCCATGGACGAGCTCGCCTACGCGCTCGGCATGGACCCCGTCGAGCTGCGGGTCAAGAACCACGCGGACAAGGACCCGGGGGAGGGGAAGCCCTGGTCTTCCAAGCACCTCAAGGAGTGCTACGCGGAGGGGGCCGAGAGGTTCGGCTGGAAGCGGCGCAACCCGAAACCCGGCTCGATGAGGGACGGCGACCTCCTCGTGGGCTGGGGGATGGCGACCGCCCTCTACCCCGGCAACCGCCGGCCGGCCTCGGCCCGGGTGCGGCTGACGCCGGACGGCCGGGCGCTCGTCCAGGTCGCCACCCAGGACCTGGGCACCGGCTCCTACACGATCTTCACCCAGGTGGCGGCCGATGCCCTCGGGCTCCCGGTCGAGCGGGTGACCTTCGAGCTCGGGGACAGCGACTTCCCGGAGGCCCCGGTCTCCGGCGGCTCGAACACGGCGGCGAGCGTCAGCGAGGCGGTGATCGGAGCGGTCGCGGCCTTGAAGTCGAAGCTCTTGGCCCTGGCCGCCTCGGACCCGGAGTCGCCGCTCGGGGGTCTCCGGCCGGAGGAGGTGACGATGGCCGACGGCCGGCTCGCGGTGGTGGGCAATCCCGCCCGCGGCCTCTCCTACACCGATCTCTTGAAGCGCGCCCGCCAGCCGACGATCGAGGCGGAGGCGCAGGTCAAGCCGGAGGACGCCAACAAGAACTACTCCATCCACTCCTGGGGCGCGCAGTTCTGCGAGGTGAAGATCGACCCGCTCCTGCCGCGGGTCCAGGTGACCCGCTGGGTCTCGGCCATCGACGTCGGCCGGGTGCTGAACGCCAAGCTCGCCAAGAGCCAGGTGATGGGCGGGGTGGTCATGGGGATCGGCATGGCCCTCCTGGAGCACACGGTCTACGACCACCGCACGGGCCTGCCGGTCAACGCCAACTTCGCCGACTACCCCATTCCGGTCAACGCCGACATCCCCGACGTCGAGGTCCATTTCGTCGACAAGCCCGACCCGATCATCAACACCCTCGGCTGCCGCGGAGTGGGCGAGATCGGGATCACCGGTGTGGCGGCGGCGATCGCCAACGCGGTCTACCATGCCACGGGGAAAAGGGTGCGGGACCTGCCGATCACGCCGGAGAAGTTGATGGCATAAGAGCGATGGCGGCCCTCGGGTAGCCCCGTCGAGAGGGTGGACGGGCGGCTCAAGGTGACAAGGGCCGCCCGTTTACCGCCGAGAACCGGCACGAGCTGCAGACCTACGCGGTCCTCGTGCAGTCGAATCGCCCGCAGCCGGATCGTCTCCTTGGATACCACGTCGCCGCCCTGCCTCTTGAGCTAACTTACTTGCTAGTATCTCCGCCATTCACAGGGTTGCGACCACTGAACTTCGAAGCACTGCCCCAGAACCCGATGCTGATAGACACAAATGGGACAATACCGTGACGAGATTCTAGAAGTGCAGCACTATCGGTCCCTGCTGGCACACTCCCACTGCGATACTGCTTAGCGATGCGCTCCTGTTTCGCGTAAGCACCTCCAAAGGTCAAATATAAAGAATTATCGAAGGGCAACTCACGGAGAATAATGCTGACACCAAGCGCGACCGGTAAATCATCGGAAGGAACCTTGGTCGCCAACCCTAAAGATGCTGCCAGATAGGGAAACTCGTACGAGACGAAGTGCGCCAGCAGAGTCGCCTGCTGAGACCAGTTCTCGCGATCATGGCGTATGAGGGTCCCGGGCTGGTTGTTGGTACCTGGTTCGATCGAGGCACGCTCGTCTCTGGTTCCAAAGAACCCAAACCCGCCGGAGTATTCAAGTCCAAAGGGCCTTCGCTTCAAGGTGATCAAGCACGAACGCACCAGTGGCTTTCCGCCGTCATTAACCTCGACGTCTAAGATAATAACGTCCTCACCGGTTGCCACAACGTTCCATGTCGGCAAGCCTTCGTCGTGGGTTGCTGAAAAGCAATTCCTGCACCGAAATACTGAGATAGAGGCCGACACTCTATTCGAGTTGACCACCTGCGTCTCGCTCGTCGTGGTATCTATCTTGCCGGATGAATCGCCCGTTGCTTTATGTGCATGCAGGGTAAAGCTCTTGACGGTCGCATCTTTCGGGATTTTGTCGGCATTAACAAAAATGGTGTCATGCG
>JAXDLD010000651.1:0-7828 GCA_034666805.1 Acidobacteriota bacterium | reverse complement strand
CAAGAGCAAACACTTGGCGGAGTACCCGGTGGCCGGCCCTCTCGTGCCGGGAATCCCGGCCGAGTTGCTGGAAGCGCCCTACGAGGTGCGGGAGAGAGCGGAGCGGCTCCTCTTCGTAGGGCGCCTGGAGATCCACAAGGGGGCACTCGCGGCGTTTGAGGTCTTCCGGCGGGTGGCGGGCGAGCTCCCCGAAGTCACCCTCCTTTACCTGGGGGACGGAGCAGCGAGAGGCGCGCTCCTCCGGGAGATCCGGCTGGCGGGATTGGAAGGGAGGGTGATTCTGGGGGGCGCTGTCCCCCCCGAGCGGGTCTTCGCGGAGATGCGCCGGGCGGACCTCCTGCTCTTCCCCAGCCGGAACGAGAACCTGCCCCTGACCTTGTTGGAGGCTCAGGCGGTGGGACTGCCGCTTATCGCTTCGGACGTGGCCGGGATTCGGGAGGCGGTGCATGGGGGAGGCGTCCTCCTGCCGCCGGAGGACGTCGAGTCCTGGGCACGGGTTCTCCGGGAGGTCCTCACCGACCCCGAGAGGCGGGCGCGCCTGTCGACCGCCGGGCGGATGTGGGCGCGGGATTTCACCTGGGAGCGGTCGGTAGAGGCCCTGGAAGGATACCTGCGGCTGGCGTCGGAGCGGACTGCTAGACTGCCCCGATGAAGCCTAGGGCGAGCGCCGGTCCTCCCCTCTGGCAGCCTCGCTACGCGCTCACTCCGGCCGTCGTCCGTTCTCTGCTCCAGGTGGAAGCCGCCCGAGCGGTGATCGAGCACACGCCGGTGCCGCCCGGCGCCGCGGAGGAGCTGCGCCGCCGCGCACGGCTGCGTTCCACCCACTTCTCGACCCGGATCGAGGGGAATCGGCTCACCCTGGCCGAAGCCGAGGAGGCGATCGAGGGCGGGCGGGTTCGCTTCCACGGGCGGGAACGGGACGTCCACGAGGTCCGCCACTACTGGCATGCCCTCCTGCGAGTCGAAGAGTGGGCGGCCGCGGGAGCGCCGCTCACGGAGGATCGGATCCGGCGTCTCCATGGCCTCGTGGAACGCGGGCCCCGGGCGCGGCCGACTCCCTACCGGGAGGGTCAGAACGCGATCCGCGAGTCGGGTACGGGGGCGCTGGTCTATCTTCCTCCGGAGGCCCGGGACGTGCCGGACCTCATGGCCGCTTTCGTACACTGGGTCGAAGGCGCCGAAGCCGAAGGATTGCCGGTACCGGTGATCGCCGGACTGGCCCACTATCAACTGGTCACGATCCATCCCTATTACGACGGCAACGGCCGCACCGCTCGCCTGCTCGCGACGTTCCTTCTCCATCGCGGCGGCTATGGCTTGAACGGCTTCTTCTCTCTCGAAGAGCACCATGCTCGCGATCTCCAGGCCTACTACGACTCCCTCGCCGCCCACCCTCACCATAACTACTATGAGGGCCGTGCCGAGGCGGATTTGACCCCGTGGCTGGAGTACTTCCTCCACACCCTGGCCGCGGTCTTCACGGCCGCCCGCGAAGACGCGCTGGCCGCGGCGCAGCAGGGCCGCGTCGTCGAGCCCGAGGCGATGCGGCGCCTCGACCCCCGGGCGCGGGTCGCGCTCGGCCTCCTCGCCCACCGCGATCGGATTACCGCCCATGAAGTCGCATCCGCCCTGGGGCTCTCGGATCGCATGGCCCGGGTCCTTTTGCATCAGTGGGTCGACGACGGCTGGCTGGCTGTCGCCGACGCCTCGCGGCGGGCGCGCGCCTATGAGTTATCGGCAAGTTATCGGCAATTCATCGGCAAGTTATCGGCAATGCCACGCGAGGGCTGAGGCGATTCCGAGCGCCCGAAGGGTGCCGTCCCCGCAGGGATAAAAGTACCATGGCGCTATCAGCCTTGCCCCCGCAAAAATCCTTCCACTCGCCCCACCCCCTCCTTGAGATACTGCCAGTACTCCCGCCGCCAGGCGATCTCCTCCGGGGAGCTCCTGCGGCTCGCCCGGGCGAGGGGGAGAGGCCCGAGCGGGAAGTCATAGCGCGGGCCGCTGGGGAAGAGCCGGTCGTGGAGGCTTTTCAAGACGAGGTTCCCGGCGTAGCCGCGGAAGTAATACTGATCCTTCCCGGCCAGGCGCGCGAGGTTCTCGGGGCCGACGTGCTCGGCGCCGCGGCGGGAGAGGGTGATGCCGTGGAAACGGAAGAGCTCGCCCAACTCGTCCCGGTGGAGGAGGTCGACCTGCCAGCCGGCGTCGACCACCGCCTGGGTGGCGAGGTCGCCGGTGTCGTACCAGACCCACTGGTCGAAGGGGACCTCGGGGTCGGGATGGTCCGCTTGGGGAAAGAAGCCGAGGGGGAGGGAGCGCGCGAAGACCTCGCGGTAGGCGGCGACCTTCATGACGACCGCGAAGGTGCCGTGGCTCGGCCGTCGCTTCCTGGAGACGTAGGAGACCGCGGCGACCTCCGGCTCGGCGAGCCGCTCCCGGGCCCACCCCCAGAGGTCGGGGGAGATCCAGAAGACGTCGCTGTCGATGAAGGCGAGGTAGGGGGTCTCGACCCGAAAGAGGGCGTCGTTGTAGGCGTCGTGGAACTCGCGCCGGGCACGGGTGCGGTAGAGGAGCGTGGCCCCCGGGTAGAGCGCGGGGTCCAGGATGTGGCGGTCGGAGTCCTGGAAGATCTCCAGCCGCGCCTCGTCCGGCGGAAAGGCGCGGGAGACGCAGGCGTGCCAGATCCTTACGACGTCGGGGTAGACGGTCGAGGTGAAGACCGTGACGAGGGGACCGGTCATGCGGCCTCCCGCCAGCTCTCCGGGATCACCCGCGGGAGCGCGAGCGCGATCCCCTCCCGCGCGGCGAGCCGGGCGATCGCCTCGTCGGAGCGCCGGAAGTAGGCGAGGAGGGCGCTCCGGCGGCCGGGGTCCTCGACCTGGGCGAGAGCGCGGGCGAGCCCCGCCGCCGGGAGGCTCCCGGCGAGATGCGTTCCGGCATCCCCCGGGAGCACCGCGAAGGGCTCGCCGAAGACCGCCTCATAGAGGGTCCCCAGGAGCAGGTTGTCGTAGGCCCCCATGGCGAAATAGCGCTTCTCGCCCACCAGCTCCTCGAAGCGGCGCTCGCCGATCGCTCCGCCGAAGATCTCGCGGGAGGCCCGGAGCACGGTCGTGCCGTGGAAGTCGGCGAGGTGCGCCTCGGGGTCCGCCGCCTCGGCGATCTCCTTGCCGCGCTCGCGGAGGGCTAAGGCGGCGCGCTCTCCCGGGCCGCGGTTGACGGCTTTCGGCCAGGCTTCAAGACCCTCGTAGGAGGCGGCGAAGACCGGCTGGGGGAGAGCCTGGTAGTCCGCGGACCGGCAGAGCAAGGCGTAGACCCCGGGGAGAGCCCCGCGGCGGAGGTAGGAGACCGCCGCCACCTCCGGGCGCTCGAATTCTCCCAGGTAGGAGACCGGCCAGGCACCGTCCAGGAAGAAGAGGTCGGCGTCCAGGAGGAAGAGATAGCCGCCGCTCGCCTGGAGCGCCGCGTCATAAAACTCGACGAAGTCGCGGGCGCCGGGGCCGGGCGCCTGGAGGGTCACTCCCGGGAACCAGCTCGGATCGAACTCGTCCGCATGGCCGTCGCGGAAGATCTGGACCTGGATGTCGGCGAAGCCGGCGCCTTCTAAAGCCGGCAGAAGGTCGCGGCGGACCGCGCGGTACCAGAGCCGGGCGAGGTCCGGGTAGCGGTGGGGCGAGGCGAGGAGGAGGTGCCTACGCTCAGGCATAGTCGGGGACGTCGGTGCGGGGCCGGTAGCGCCCCTCGCGGTCGAAGCCGCTCTCCCAGGTGCCGCCCTGCCACTGCCCCTCCCAGAAGACGCCCCCCCAGAAGGTGCCGCCGCGGAACTCGCCGTTGCGGAAGAGGCCGCCCAGCATCACCCCGGACTCGAAGGCCCCGCCGTCCCACTCGCATTCGAGGAGGACCGCCCCGCGGTTGACGGTTTCCGGCCCGAAACGCTCCTTGTGGTAGAACTCGCCGGCCTGCAAGATCACCGGGTCGGGTGTCATCGTAAAAGGGATCTCCTGCCTGGGGTCACGCCGTCCGCCGGGCAACTTATCACAGGGTTAACCGCTCACCCCGCGAGCAGCCCCTCGATCAACCCGAGCGCCGCCTCGAGGTCGTCGCCCAGGTCGAGCCGCCAGGCGTTGCCGGAGAGCAGCTTCTCGACGTAGTCCCAGTAGCGGGGAAACTCCTCTTCCGTCCCCGCCCGGCCGGCGCGCCAGAGATCCGAGGCCTCGGGGAGGCCGATGGCGGTGATCCGGCTGGCCGTCTCTCCCGATTGGCGGCGGAGGAGGACGACGGGCCCCGGCCGGGCCCGCGGCACCGTGCTGCCGGGGCGGACCGCTTCGAGCCGCACCGCGAGCTTGGGGGTCCCGTTGCGCACGAGGGCGGGGGAGAGCCCGGCGAGCTCGGGGAAGAGCCGGCCGGCGTCGGGCCGCGGGTGGAACCACCAGGGGAGCCCCCACCAGACCTTCCGCGCGACGTCCATCCAGACGACGTCCTCGGCGAGCGCGAGGAAGCGGCCGCGGGCGGCGGCGTAGGCGAGGGTGGTCTTCCCCCCGTTGCCCGCGGCGCGGAGGAGGGCGGCCCGCCCGCCGCGGACGACCCCCGCGCCGTGCACCCCGAGGAAGCCCCGGGGCGGCAGCATGAGCTGGAGGGCGAGCTCGAGGAACTCCACGCGCAGGCGCGCCGTCTGGGCCAGGAGCTGTGGGGCGAGGCGGCCGCGGGCCTCCCCCCGGGTGCGGTCGACGACCAGGGTCGAGCTCCCCTCCCGGAGCCGTACCCGATCCCCGCGGACGACGTACTCCCGCGGCTCGCTTCCGCCCTCGCCGTCTTCGCCGTAATCGGCGTCCAGGTCCCCCTCGCCGATCTTGCGGGCGAGGAAGACGAAGTCGAGCTCGGGAGCGGCGGCCGGCTCGGCCGGGCCGAAGCCGCGGAAGGCGTCCTCCGCCGCGGTCCGCACCGCCTCGTGATCGGTGCGCAGGCGGAGCGACAGCCCCAGGGGACGGTACCAGGCCTCGGAGACGCGGCGGCTCATCGGCCGCTCACGAGCGCGGCGGCGAGACCGCCCCAGGCGGAGCGGTGGGAGGGCTGGAGGCGCAGGCAGGCGAGGAACTGGCGGCGCGCCGCCCTCCTCTCGCCGCGCTCGAGGAGGAAGCGGCCCAGCCGGTAGCGGTAGAGGAGGAGCCGCTCGACATAGAGCGCGCGCGGCACCTGCCCCCGGGCGTAGAAGCGGGTCAGGCCGTGGATGGCGTCCTCGAAACCCTCCACCCCGTAGCCGGGTGAGGAGTTGCCCGGGTGCTTGCGGATGCGCACGAGGGGCTGGTGGAGGACGACCGCCGGGGCGTGGAAGGCGAGGCGGGTGAAGAGGTCGTACTCGCCGGTCGTCAGCCGCTCCTCGAAGGGGCCGACCGCGTCGAGGACCGGCCGGCGGACGGCGATCGTCGAGGTGTAGAGGGTCGTCCAGGTGCGGAGCACGGGGAAGAAGAGCGAGGTCACCGTCGCGCTCCCCTCCTCGGTCTCGGCCGGCTCCAGGGGGTGGAGGTTGGTGCGCCTAAAGCCCGAGGCGTCGAAGGAGCGGTAGCCGGCGAGGGTCCAGCCGGCCTCGGGATGGGCGTCCAGGGCCGCGGCGTAGGCGGCGAGCGCCCCCACCTCCAGGAGATCGTCCGAGTCGAGGAAGGCGAGGAGGCCGCCCTGGGCGCGGGCGACCCCGGCGTTCCGCACCCGGGCCAGGTTCCCCGAGCGCGGGAGCGGCAGGTAGGAGAGGCGGGGATCGCGGATCGCTCTCACCACCTCGGCCGTGCCGTCCGTCGAGCCGTCGTCGACGACGATCACCTCCAGGTCCACGCGCTCCTGGCCGAGGGCGCTCGCCAGGGTCTCGGGCAGGAGATGGGCCCGGTTGTGGGTCGGGATGACGACGCTGACGCGGGGTTCTCGCATGTAGGGTATGGGATGTCTTGACAGGGGTGGCGCTCTCCCTGATAGTAACATTCGGAATCAATCGTCGAGATTTGTGCCGAAGGAGCAGTCGATGCGCGCCCGCTCCCCGGCTTGTTGGTATCCCTTCCGAAGAGGAGGACAGGAGAAACGATGTCTGCCCCGAAGAAGTCTCTGATCCCCGCGACCGCCCTGCTCGTCACCGCCGCCGCCCTGGCCTGGAGCCTCGGCTGGCTTCCGGCCAATGTCGTCAATGTCGCGAATGCCGCCAATGCCGCGCCCCAGACCGCCGCTCCGGCCGCTGCCGCCGCCGCGCCCCTCTGCAACCTCTCCGCGCCGCCGAACCTGGGGACCATCACCAAGGCGATCGCCCCCAACGGCAACGCCTTCGTGAGCGACTACAACCTGCTCTCGCAGGCCTCCTGGTGCACCTTCATCGCCCTCAACTGGCCGGCCCAGGGCACCGCGCCGACCATGAACGCCGACCCCAGCCAGAAGTTCGGGACGAGTGGCGCGACCGAGGTCTGGGAGACCTGGCAGGACTCGACCGACGTCTACTGCGCGAACGGCATGCCGCCCGGCCAGTGCGGCGCCACCCTGAAGGCCGCGGGGTCCCAGAAGGTCCACCGCCTGAAGACCGCGAACCCCAACACCAGCCACTTCTTCCCCGACGTCAAGCTTAAGGGCTTCAAGAGCCAGGGGAACAAGAAGTCGCTGCGCTCCCTGGCCACCGCCGCGGCCGCCGGCGACGACCAGGACCTGTCGGAAAACGTCCAGGCGACCGGCTTCATGCTGCCGGACAAGAACAACACCCCCGCCAACCCCTCGATCATCCTCTACGAGGTGCGGGAGAACCCGAGCTTCGTGGGCTTCCTCAACCAGTGGGGGATCTACAACCGGAACGGCCAGACCGCCCTCTACAACCAGCAGGGCGGCCAGCCCAAGCCGCCGGGCCAGACCCCGCTCGACTTCCCGCCCTCGGCCTTCGAGGTCAAGCCCGGCTGGTACGTCATCCCGTCGGGCGAGCAGGACCCGATGTACGTCAGCCAGGGCGCCTGCTCGCCGGGCGTGCAGTGCAGCTCGAGCGGCACCTTCCCCATCGGCCTCACCAGCTTCCACGTCCTGTGGAAGGTCTTCCCGAAGTCGAGCTGGATCTGGATGACCTTCGAGTACAACAACAACCCGGCGCTCACCCCGATCCTCTCGCAGCAGGTCTGTTACACCCGGCCCGGCGGGGCGAGCTGCCCGAACACCGCCGCCACCTGCAACAGCGGCAAGAGCTGCCAGGATGGTCCCTACCTCCCCTCCGGCCCGCTGCCCGCCGATCCGGTGCAGAACGCGGCCAACGCCGCCAACGCCATCTTCCAGCCCATGCTCGCCGGCACGCCGTTCGCGAACTACAAGCTGGTGGGGGTGCAGATGGCGTTCATGCTCAACGGCAAGCCGACGCTCCTCGCCAACAACCACGTCGAGACCGACTTCGGGGCGACCAACACGCTGACCAACCCCACCTCGTCGTGCATCACCTGCCACTACTACGCCTCGACCGGCAACCTGAACACGAAGAACTGCCCCAGCAAGGCGGCCAACATCCGGCGCATCGGCATCTTCCAGACGACCAACACGATCCCCAACATGCAGGCTTTCGGCACCGGCTACACCGGCAACGGTCAGCCCAGCCTCTACAACCAGACCGGGACCGGCAGCTCCGCCGTGGGTCCCTATATGGGGAACGACTTCGTCTGGACGACTCAGCTCGCGCAGTGGAACCTCGCCCAGGGCAACGGCTGCCCGACGAGCGCCACCAAGAGCAAGACGCCAGGCGCCGTCAAGGCGAAGGCGGCGAAGAAGCCGGCCAAGCCGGCTACGGGCCGCTAGGCTGCCTCAAGCGTTTCCACTTGTGGGCCGTGGGCGC
>JAXDLD010000650.1:0-4566 GCA_034666805.1 Acidobacteriota bacterium | reverse complement strand
CCCCGTGGCGAAGCCGAGAACGTACTCGTGACGCAGGTCCTCAACGATCGCGGCAAGGGCCTTGCCGAGATCGTCGGGAGCGGAAAGCGGGTAGTACCGGCCCCCGGTCTCGTGGGCCAGCAGGTTCAAGACGTCGGCGTAGCGATAGACCTTCTTGCCGTCCTCGCCGATCACGAACGGGCTCCCCGCCTCGAGGCCGAGGACGTAGACCGGCAGCTCGGACCGGCGCACGATCTCGCGCGCGTCGGTCGGGGAGATCGTGCTCGCGTTGTCGACACCGTCGGTGATCAGGATGGCGAAGCGCTTGGGGTTCTTGCCCGCGGTCGACACCTTGGGCATCCAGGCGACGGCGTCGTTCAAGGCCGTCGTGCCGTAGGCGCGGAAACCCTCGACCACCGTGCGCAGGTTGCTCAGCTGGTCGGTCCAGGGCACGCTCAAGGCGAACTTCCCGCCGGCGAAGGTGGCGAGGGCGAACTCGTCGCCAGGGAGCGAATGGTCGAGGAAGAAGCGCACCGCGCGGCGGCTCTCCTCGAGCTTGCCGCCCGTCCCCATGCTGCCCGACAGGTCCTGCAGGAAGAGGATGGAGGCCGGCGCCTCGGCCCGCTTCTCGAAGCTCTCGATCGACGCCGGGGCGCCGTCCACGAGCAGCCGGAAGTCCTTCTTCTCCAGGCGATTGGCATAGCCGCCCGAGCTCGAGCGGACGATCACCGGCACGAGCACGTAGCCGACCGAGACCTCCTCGCCGGAGAACTTCGTCCCCAGCCCCGGCTCCTCGGCCTTGGGCGTCCGCGAGGGGACGACCGGCTGGTTGCCGGACACCACGCGCGGCGCCGGTCCGGCGCTGAAAAGCAGGAGCAGGAGAAGCACGGGGAAGGGCCGCGTACGCCAATGCATAGTCAACATTCTATGTGCAAACCCCGGGCCAGCATGGGATGATGGACGCCTGGGAGGTCATCCATGGAAGGTGGAATCAACATCCGAAACATCTCGATCAAATGCGGCAACTGCAACACCTATCAGACCCTCTCCGCCTACGACCGGCGGGAGGGCTGGAACGTCTATACCTATGAGTGTGAGAACGGCATCTGCGATCCCGCGGTGACCCGCACCCTGGTGGAGGTGCCGGTCGACCTCGACGAGTTCGCCAACCGCGACCCGGAGTGGCGCGGCGGCGGCAAGCACGGAGAAGACCTGAGCGGCGGCGGCTGAGCCAGGAGGGCGGCCGGCCGTGCCGTTCTGGCACGGCCTATGCTACTCTCTCGCCCGGCCGGGCGTCCATGGCCCGTCTTCCAACCACTTTATCTTATCAGTGAGGGCACCATGAAGAGGATCGTCCACATCGTGGGCACGGGCACGATCGGCGAGCCCCTGATCGGCCTGTTCACCGACTTCCGGGACAGGATGGGGATCGACGAGGTCACCTTCCACAAGCGCACCCCCTTAGTCTCGGACCGCTCGAAGCTCAAGCACCTGATGGCCCGCGGCGCGCGCCTGGCGGCCGACGACGAGGTGCGGGGGGAGTTCGAGAAGCTTGGTCACGAGGTGACCCTGGAGTCGCGCGAGGCCCTCGCGCGGGCGACGGTGGTCATCGACTGCACCCCGGCCGGCAACGAGAACAAGGAGAAGTTCTACGAGAACATCACGGGCCCCAAGGGCTTCCTCGCCCAGGGGAGCGAGTTCGGCTTCGGCAAGCCGTTCGCCAAGGGGGTCAACGACGAGGTCCTGGTGCCGGGGGAGGACCGCTTCATCCAGGTCGTCTCCTGTAACACCCACAACATCACGACTCTCATCAAGACCATCTGCAACGACGGCGACGACAGGAGCTACTGCCTCGACCGCGGGCGCTTCGTCTGCATGCGGCGGGCGAACGACATCTCGCAGGCAGACAGCTTCGTGCCGGCCCCGAACGTCGGCAAGCACGACGACCCCGAGTTCGGCACCCACCACGCGCACGACGCCCACCACCTCTTCGAGAGCCTGGGCAAGGATCTGAACCTCTTTTCGAGCGCGGTCAAGCTCAACACCCAGTACATGCACTCGATCTGGTTCAACCTCGAGTGCACCCGGGACATCACGCTCGACGAGGTCAAGGAGCGGCTGCGGGGAAACCCGCTGGTGGCGGTGACCGACAAGCGCTACGCCAACTTGATCTTCAGCTTCGGCCGCGACCACGGCTACTACGGCCGCATCCTGTCGCAGACCGTCGTCGTGCAGCCGACGCTCACGGTGCGGAGGAAGCGCGAGGTCTACGGCTTCTGCTTCACGCCGCAGGACGGCAACTCGCTCCTCTCCTCGATCGCCGCCGCCCTCTGGCTGATCGATCCCAAGTGGGAGAGCGTCGAGGAGCGCCTGAACCCGCTCCGCCGCTGGCTGTACAGGGAGATTTGAGGACGCGCCCCGTCGAGCTCAACCTGGGAGGCCTCCGCATCGAGGGCTGGTCGCGCGCGGGAGACGAGACCTGGTTCCGGGTCCACCCGCCCGGCCTTGCCTTCGACGTCGGCCGCGGGGCCGCCCAGCTGGCGGGCGCGCACGACGTCTTCCTTTCGCACGGCCACCTCGACCATGCCCTGGGCCTGCCCTACGTCCTCTCCCAACGCTCGCTCCACCGCGAGGCCTTCACCCGGGTCTTCTGCCCCGAGGAGATCCGCGAGCCCTTGCAGGCGATGGTCGTGGCGACCGAGCGCCTGGAGCGGGCGAGCTACCGCTATGAGATCCGTGGGCTGACGTCCGGCGACCGGGTCGAGGTGGGGCGGGATCTGACGATCGAGGCCTTCCGCACCGACCACGTGGTGCCGGCGATCGGCTTTCACCTGCTGCGCAGGAAGCGCCGCCTGCCCGAGGCCCTGGCCGGTCTCCCGGCGGCGGAGCTCATCGCTCTGCGCCAGCGGGGAGTGGAGACCGCCGAGGTGATCGAGGAGCTCTGGCTCTCCTACTGCGGCGACACCAGCCCGGCGGTCTTCGACCTCGAGCCCCGGCTCTTCACCAGCCGCATCCTGATGCTCGAATGCACCTTCCTGGGCGAGGCCTACCGCGAGCGCGGCCACCTCTACAAGCACCTGCATTTAGAGGACATCGCGGCGCAGGCCGGCCGCTTCCAGAACGGCGACCTCGTGCTCCACCACCTCTCCCGCCGGCACAGCGTCCAAACCCTCCGGGCCGAGGTCGACCGTCTGATGCCGGGCCTCGCCGAGCGCGTCCACCTGCTCGTGGAGGCGGTTTGAAGAGGGGGGAGCGGGGAGCGGGCCGGCCCCCGGACCGCAGGGGGGGCCCGCCGCGGGCGCGGACGTCCATGCCGCCAAAGCCGCCAACACCGCGAAAGCCATCCGTGCCGCCGCCGCCCGCCGGGCCGCCGCCGCCGCCCCCGCCGGGGGTCCGGCTGGCCGGGGTGGAGGAGATCGAGCTCTTCGTCGAGAAGCTGGTCGCGGGCGGCGAGGGGTTCTCCCGCTGGGACGGGGTGCCGATCTTCGTCCCCCGCTCGGTCCCCGGCGACCGCCTGCGGGCGCGGCTGGTCGAAAGGCGGCCCGACTACGGCCGGGCGGAGATCGTGGAGATCCTCTCCCCCGGCCCCGGCCGGCGGCCCGACCCGGTGCCCGAGCTCAGCCTTTGGGGGGGGTGCGACCTCCAGCACATCGCCGACGGCCTCCAGTCGCGCCTCAAGGCCGATGCCGTCAAGGAGACCCTGGAGCGGATGGGGAAGGTCGACCTGTCGGCATTGGGGGAGATCGAGCTGATCACCGGCGACCCCTGGCACTACCGCCTCCGCACCCAGCTCCACACCGGTGTCGTCGACGGCGCCCTGCGGGTCGGCTACCACGCGCGCGGCACGAACGACCTCTTGCCGGTCTATCGCTGCCCCCTCCTCGTGCCGGAGCTCGAAAGCCTCCTGCCCACCCTGGCAACGCGGCTCGGGGACGCGCCGCCGCGGCGGCTCGACCTCGCGGCCGGCGACAGCGGGGTCTCCCTGGCGCCCCTCGTCCCCGACCTGCCGCACGGCGAGGTGAGCCTGACCGTGGGCGACCTGACCTATGCCTACGACGCCCGCTGCTTCTTCCAGGGGCACCGCGGCCTCCTGCCGCGCCTGGTCGAACGGACGGTCGGGCCGTGGACCGGGGGCGAGGCCCACGACCTCTACTGCGGGGTCGGCCTCTTCGCCCTGGCGCTCGCCCGCCGCTATGGCCGGGTGGTGGGGGTGGAGGGCGAGCGGATCGCCGCCCGCTACGCGCGCACCAACGCCCGCCGGAACCATCTCACGAACGTCGAGATCGAGGCCCAAGCGCTCGAGAGCTGGATCGGCAAGCTGCCTCAGGGGATCGCCCGAGTGATCGTCGATCCGCCCCGGGCCGGCCTCTCGCCCGCGGTGCGGCGGGTGATCGTGGAGCGCCGGCCGGAGCGGCTGACCTACGTCTCCTGCCACCCCGCCGCCCTGGCGCGCGACCTCCGCCAGCTCGCCGAGACCTATACGATCGAGAGCATCACTCTGATCGACATGTTCCCCCAGACCGGACACATGGAGACGGTGGTGCAGTTGGTGTCGCGGTAAGCCCTACCCCTCTCCCGCCGGCCCGG
>JAXDLD010000649.1:0-3272 GCA_034666805.1 Acidobacteriota bacterium | reverse complement strand
CCCGGCCGCCGGAGACCTTGAAGTCGCGCTTCCGCGTCACCCACGGGATGGTCCTCTCCCTCCTCCAGCGCGACGCCGAGCAGAACGACCCGTCGCGGAAGAACTTCGATTCCCTCCGCGAGCTGATCCGCCGCTCGCACGAGGACGAGGGAACGAAGAAGCGCCTCCTCGCCTTCGCCGCCATCCTCGTCCGCTCGCTCTACCGCGCCGGCATCCTGGAGATGGTGAAGGACAGCGTGACCGACTACTACTGGGTGGTGGTGGCGGAGGGCCTGCAGTGGGACTTCTCTCTCCACCAGGCCCTGTCGCTCTACCTGATCGAGACCCTGGGCCTCCTCGACATCCAGTCTGAGACCTACACGCTCGACCTCCTGACCTTGGTCGAGGCGATCCTCGAAGACCCGGAGGTCGTCTTAAGGCGGCAGGTGGACAAGCTCAAGCAGGAGCTGGTGGCGCAGCTCAAGGCCGACGGCATGCAGTACGAAGAGCGGATGGAGAAGCTGGACGAGGTCACCCATCCGCAGCCCTTGAAGGACTTCCTCTACGGCAGCTTCAACAAGTTCAAGGACCAGCACCCCTGGGTGGGAAGCAAGGAGATCCGCCCGAAGTCGATCGGCCGCGAGATGTTCGAGGGGTTCATGAGCTTCGCGGACTACGTGAAGCGCTATGGCCTCCAGCGGAGCGAAGGGGTGCTCCTGCGCTACGTCTCGCAGCTCTATAAGACCCTCGACCAGAGCGTGCCGGAGGTGGCGAAGACCGAGGGGGTGTGGGACGCCCTCGGCTTCTATCGCGCCATGATCGATCTGACCGACACCAGCCTTCTCGAAGAGTGGGAGAGCCTCCTCCACCCCGAGCTCCGCCTGGAGGGGAAAGGCAAGCGCGAAGCGGCGAAGGAGGCCCTCTGGCTGGAGGAGCTCCTCGCCAATCCCAAGTCGTTCGCGGCGCGGGTGCGGGCCGAGTTGCACCTCCTGGTGCGCGCCCTGGCGTCGAAGGAGTGGGAGGAGGCGGTCGCCTCGGTGCAGCAGGACCCCGAGGGCCCCGGCGGGACCTGGGACGAGGAGCGCTTCGAGGCGGCCATGGCGCCGTTCGTGGCGGAGTACGGCGAACTCGTCTTCACTCCCGAGGCCCGCCGGCATCAGTGGACGGAAATCCGCCCGACCGGCGACCGCACCTGGGAGGTTGCCCAGACCCTCTTGGATCCCCAGGACGACAATCTCTGGGCCGTTCAGGGGACGATCGATCTACGGAACCCGTTGGCGATCGACGGGCCGCTCGTGCGGCTGACGCGGATCGGGCCCTGAGGCCCGCTCAGGCCCCGCGGCTGGGCCGCGGGGCCTGAGAAGCTGCAGCGCACGCTAGTGCACGAAGGTGACCTGCGGCTCGGCATCGACCTGCGAGCAGGTCTTGCTGAGCAGTTGGCAGAGGTCGACCCGCCGGCGGTTGAGGTCGTTGAAGGTGCGCTGGACGCTGCAGAGATCGTTGAAGGCCGGTCCGCCCTTCAGGAAAGTCGAGAGGGTCGCCTCCACCCCCGCGCTCCGGGGCTCCACCTGCTTGAAGATGATGTTCGCCTCCTTGCCGTGGCAGCCGTTGCAGGTATTGAGCGAGAAGACCTCCCGTGCGTCGGCGTTCGTGGCGCAGAGGGAGGGGCTGCCATCCCATCCCAGATCCGGCGGAAAGGCGTTGGGTGCCGCGCCGCCGCGGAAGGGGTTGCCTTCGAAGCTCAGGGGGACGGTGTAGTTGTTGGCCTTGATGGCCGTGGCGTTGGCGGTGACGAAGTCGAAGATCGCCGTCGACCCCTGGAGGCTGCGGGCCGGGGTCTGCGCCACGGTCACCTGGAGGAGGGCGGCCGGGCCGCTCGTCTGCGCCTTCAAATGGAACTCGCGCAGCTCCCAGGGCGAGGCGAGGGCGATCTCGTTGGTGCGCACCTGGTCGATGGCGCTGCCGTTCAGGTTCGTCGGGACGGCGTTGATGGCGGTGAAGCTGTCGGTGATCGTCTCCAGGGCGGCGTTGTAGTTGTTGCCGAAGGCGAGCGAGCCCAGGGAGTGGAAGGACTGCGCCCAGTCGAGGACGCCGTTGCAGTCGGCGGCCGGGAGGCCGTACTCGAAGATGACGTTGAACTGGGTGGGCTGGTTGTTCGAGAGGACGTTGAAGACGAAGCGCGCCTCCCCCGCCGTCTCGACGCCGCCGTGCGCCGCGTTCTGCCGCAGGTCGAGCCGGCTGACGATGGCGAGCAGCCGGAAGGGGGCCTTGGTCATGTCGAGCTGGCTGCCGCCGCTCGCCGCCAGCCAGGGGTTGATGACCAGGGTCGTCATGTTGGGGCGGGCGGGGATGACGTCGCCGTTGACGGTACGCGCCGCCGTCCACTGGTTGAGCCAGCGCAGGGTGAGCTGCGACAGGGTGGCCGGATCGTTGGTGCCGAAGATCCCCGGCAGGAGACCGCCCACCGTCCAGGCGCCGCGGGTGGCCGGGGAACCGCCGCCCGCGCAGACCCCCGTCCAGGTGGTGCGGATGCAGTCGTCGACGACCGAGACGTCGGTGATGAACAGCTCCTTCTTCGTCTTGACCGTGCAGGACGTCTGCAAGGGGAGCTGCGAGCTGTCGCGGCTGGTGCGCACGAGGGCCTGCTGCTCGGGGGTCCCGATCTCGGGATCGAAGCCCGTGACCTTGGCCAGGTGGGGGCTGCGGGAGGCCGCGGAGGTGACGTAAAGGCTACCCGCGAAGAGGGCGAGCAACAAGGTCAGGCAGAGGACCAAGAGGGATCGTTGGCGCATAAAGCTCCTCCTTTAAAGGATGTCTACGGATGAAACTCGCGGACCGGCGAGTTCCTACGACCTAGCGTGTGCGAACGCGAAGTTTCTGTGACATGTAAGGTTCAGGGAACACTCCCTCCGTCCTGCTATATTCGGCCCGGAGGTGAACGATGCGGATCTTCTTGACTGGAGCGACGGGTTACATCGGGCAGGCGGTGGTGCGGGAGCTGACGGCGGCGGGGCATCAAGTCACCGGTCTCGCGCGGAGCGAGGAGAAAGCGGCGGTCCTCGAAGGGCTCGGGGCGCGGGGGGCGGTCGGGGACATCAAGGAGCCGGGGAGCTATCGCGAGATCGCCACGGACCAGGACGCTCTCATCCATACCGCTTTCGAGTACTCGGCCGGGACGGTCGACGCCGACCGCATGGCCGTGGAGACTTTGATCGCCGCGGCGCTCGGCGGAAAAGCACAGGTGCTCGTCTACACGTCGGGGATCTGGGTGCTGGGCCAGACCGGCGACGAGC